>QHOM01000282.1 GCA_003218785.1 Verrucomicrobiota bacterium | reverse complement strand
AAACCGCTTGAGCAATGGAAACGGATACTCGCGCAGCCACGGAATCATTACGAAAATTCCCCACAATCCAAGGATTACGCTTGGAATCGCCGCCAGCATTTCAATCAAGGAAACCAGCGGCTGGCGAATCCAGAGTGGCGCCAGCTCGGTCAAATAAACCGCAGTCGCGATGCTCAATGGCACCGCGATGAGCAAGGCAATCAATGACGAGACCAGCGTTCCATAAATAAACGGGAGCGCGCCGAATTGCTCCGCCACCGGGTCCCAGGTGGATGTAACGAGGAAATGGAATCCAAATTTTTGGACCGCCAGTGAAGATCCCCGCCAGAGCTGCCAGCCAGTCAGGACGACGAGCACAACCACCGCCAGCGCCATCGTGAGCGTGAGCCACTCGAACGCTTTGTCACCAAAGCGCGACGGTGGCGCCATTGCGCGCGCTACCGATCTCGGATCATCCGGCGCCCCGAAAGCTTTCGAGGCTGGACGTATGGCAATCTCCATGCGTGCTCAGGTTAGATTTTAATTTCGTCGATTCGTTTTAGGACGCGTTGCTGTAGATTGTTTGGAAGCGGGGCGTACTGAAGATCTCTCGCCATTTTCTCGCCGTCTTTCGCCGCCCACTTTAAAAATTCCACGAGCTTCTTTCCTTTGGCAGCATCTTTTTGCTGCTCGTACACCAGTAACCACGTCGCGCCGCTGATCGGATAAGCATCGGCTCCTGGAGCGTTGGTGATGGAAAAACGGAAGTCGTCTGGAATATCCGCCGTCGCCAGCGCCGCGGTGATAGATTGGAGAGAGGGCTTTACAAACTTGGCGGATGAATTCTTCACCTCCGCATAAGGCATTTTATTTTGAACTGCGTATATCAACTCCACATAGCCGATTGCTCCTGGTGTTTGCTTGATTTGGCCGGCCACACCTTCATTGCCCTTGCCACCGATGCCAGTCGGCCAGTTTACCGAGGTATTTGTGCCCACCTTCGCCTTCCATTCTGGACTGATTTTGCTCAGGTAGTCCGTCCAAATGTAGGTCGTCCCGCTGCCATCGGAGCGGTGGACAACCACAATCTCCTGATCTGGCAACGTGACTCCTGGGTTCAGCGCCGTGATCTTTGGGTCATTCCATTTCTTGATTTGCCCTAGAAAAATCCCCGCAATCGTGTCCGCGTCGAATTTTAACGCCGGATTCCCAGACAGATTGTAGGCGACCACATCTGCGCCCGCGACTGTTGGGATATGCAAGAGTTTGCCCGGCGCCTTGGCCAGATTGTCGTCACTCATCGGCCCATCCGATGCGCCGAAGTCGACGGTCTGCGCTAGGATTTGTTTTTGGCCTCCACCGGAACCAATCGATTGATAATTAAAGCGTACAGACGGATCAACTTTCGCGTACTCATCGAACCACTTCGAGTAGATTGGATAGGGAAACGTCGCCCCCGCGCCGTTAATCATCATCTGTGCTGAGGCGGTCGCACTTACTCCGGTTAAGAGCACGATCGCCAAAATTTTGCGGCTAAATTTGAGGGATTTCATATGTATTGGCAGCCTGCCGCAGCGCGCGGCGAAGCGTCAAAATCTTTAATGTTACTTTTGTGTGACAGGAACGGAATGACGAAGCCTCGTAAGTATGGAAAGCATCGCGTTCAGGTAGGGCGAGCAGTCCTCTGCACGCCGCTTCGCGGAGACGACGGCGCGCACGGAGTGACGCGCCCTACCGCACTGGCGCGTTTTACGTCGCATTCCCGGTCGGCAGCACCACGCGGATCGTCGTCCCGTGTCCAAGCTCGCTTTCGGCTTCCACCCGGCCGCCGTGCAATTGTGCGATATGCTTAACGATAGCCAGCCCCAGTCCGGTGCCACCAAGTTCGCGACTGCGAGCCTTGTCAGCGCGATAAAAGCGCTCGAAAATTCGTGGCAAATCATCTTTGCTGATTCCAAGTCCGTTATCGGTCACGCTGAGCACCATTTCAGAGCCGTGCTGCGTCGCTCGCAAATGAATCTGCCCGTTCTCGCGCGAATATTTCACCGCGTTTTCCAGCAGATTGTAGAGCACTTCCTGTAACCGGGTTTCATCCGCGCGAAGCGTCGACGCGTCCGGGGCAAGATCGACCACTACTTTCAGATTCTTCGCGGCGAGTTTTCCTTTCCAGTCACGGATCACGTTATTGAACAAATCCTCTATCCGTACAGTGTTGAGCTCCAGGCTTGCGTTGGACGATTCCAGGTGAGCAAGACTCAGCAGATCGTCGACCAGACGCCCGAGCCGTTTGGAATGCCGGTCCATGATTGCAAGGATCCGTGGCAGTTCCTCTCGTGAAGTTTTCGGATTATCGAGCAACATCTCGATGTAGCCGCGTAAGATCGACAATGGAGTTCGCAACTCATGCGAAACATTAGCTACAAAATCGCGCCGGATTTGATCCAGCCGCTTCAATTCCGTGATATCGTGGCAAATTACGACGGCGCCAGTCGTCTCGTCGGCAGCCTTCTTGATCGGAACAGCGGTGACTTCGATGTGCCGCTCGCTATGGGTTCGCGAATCGGCAAGGCTCAACTCGCTGCGCATCGCTTCGCCGGTGCGCAGCGTTTCCGCAATCAGCCAGTCCAGCGTTGCGTGGCGGACCTCCTCAAGCAAAGGGACGCCAACGGCTGGCTCTCGCAGTTCGAACAGTTTCTCGAACGTTCGATTCATGAGCGTAATGCGCCGGCGCGTGTCAACGACAAGCAGACCATCCTGCATCGCGCCAAGAATCGTTTGCGTGCCGGATTCGCGCCCTGCGATCTGGCGCTCGAGTTCTTGCTGCCGGGCCAAAATGCTCTCCAGCGCAAGGCCAACGCGTTTCGACTCTGCTCCGCCATCAACCAGAAAAGTGGGCGGCCGTTCGCCGCGGGCTATTTGTGTAACGAGCTGCTCAATTTGTGGCCATGGCGCGGCCCATTT
>QHOM01000281.1 GCA_003218785.1 Verrucomicrobiota bacterium | reverse complement strand
AGCACCGCGAAAAAGAATCCATTGGAGAACGCCGTTGGAGTCGTGGCCGGCGGCAGCTTCGGCGACGCGCTCGGCAAGAGCATGAAAGACTATGCCATCAGCGTGGAACTGCGCCTGACCGCTGACGACCTGCCTATGCCCCGCAATCGCGTGGACCTCGATCCTACTTATGTGGACGAATACGGCTTTCCCGTCGCGCGCATCACTCGCGAAGTCGGTACTCAGGAGTGGCTCATGTATCAAAGCGTCGTGCCGGTCTTCCAGCAGGCTTTTGAAAAAGGGAAAAACGGCGTGGCCAGCTCGTCGTTCACTCCGCACATTCTCGACCTCATCGGCGACCACCAGATGGGCACGTGCCGCATGGGCGATGATCCGGCCACTTCCGTCGCGGATTCATGGTGCCGGCTGCACGGCACGAAGAATATCTTCGTCGTGGATTCCAGCGTCATGACCACCGGCTTCGGTCTCAACCCGATGGTCACTGTCGTCGCCAACGCTCTGCGCGTCGGCACCTTCATCGCCGACACGCTCGCCAAGGGCGGCGACCCAACCAAGTAACCCCGCACCCCGCACATACCCGCCATGCCTGCCAAAAAAACACTCCGCCTCACCACGTTCAACGTGGAGAACCTCTTCAACCGCTACGCCTTTCTCGACCAACCGTGGCAGAACCGCGACTTCGAGAAATTCGTCGCGGCCGTCGATGTCGTCTCGCTCGCCAGCCGGCAGGGCGACTTGGTCCCCTACGCCATCACCGACATTCAGCGAAACAACACCGCCATGGCGATTCTCGACGCAGCGCCGGACGTTCTCGTCGTTCAGGAAATCGAGAACATCTACACGCTGCGAAATTTCAACAACATCTACCTTGACGACTACTTCGAGCAGACCCTGTCGCTGGATGGAAACGACCTGCGGGGCATCGATGTCGGCATTCTCATCAAGCGCGGACGCAAGGACATCACCGTGGAAGGTATCCGCACCCATATCGACGATGCCGAACCTAACAAGCACATCACCCGCCGTTCCGTGGCAGGCATGGGCTACCTCGTCAATGGCGCCATCTTTTCCCGGGACTGTCTGGAACTGGACCTGGATGTCGCCGGCACTAAGCTGACCATTATGGCCAACCACTTCAAAGCGCAGGATCGGACCCCCGCAAAATCCAATCCCAAGCGGCAGCACCAGGCCGAGCGCGTAGCGCAGTTGGTGAATGAGGCGGAAGCCGCGGGGCGCGCAGCCATCGTGATGGGCGACTTAAATGTGCCGCCATCCAATACGTCGATCGTCGGCAAGACCATCGCCGCCATCCGGGGCCACCCGAAACTTCAGGATCCATTCGGTAGTTTCACGAACCAGCAGGCGTGGACACATTACTATGGCGGCGATCGGTCGGTCAGCCGCATCGACTACATTCTCGTCAGCAAGAAACTCTCATTCACCAAACCCGACCCGGCCGTGGACATCGTGCGCAAAGGACAGACCACGCAAAACAAACACTACACCGGCCCGCGCTACGGTACGGTCGGCCCATTGCATACCGAAGCCAGCGATCATTGCCCGGTGATCGTCACGCTCGAGTTGTAAATTTCTACCCGCTGGATTACCCGCAACAAACTCTTCGACGTGGAGGACACGACGTTCACCAAAGGCGGCAGGGTTGGCGTCTCGACGAAGGCTGACAGCGTGACGCTATTCGATGACTTCAGCTACGGCGTAAAGTGAAAACCCGATTTCTCCTCGCGCTGGTTTACCCGCTCCTGATTGCGCTTCCCTCGCAAATAGAGGCAGCCTTATCGCCGGGATTTTGACGGCCGCCGGTTACGTCGGTGGACTCATCAGCCACAAATAATCGATAGGAAAAAGTTATGCGGAACAGACAGCGAAAAAAGGAAGAGCAGTAAAGTGAAACGTTTAGCTCTTGTTAGCGTCATCGCAGTGGTTGGCAACTATCTCGCCGCCGCTGAATCCGGTGGACTTCAACTGAAGCAGTCGATCCCGCTGCCGGGGGTAGAGGGACGGATCGATCACCTCGATCTCGACGCGGCTGGTGAAAGATTGTTCGTCTGCGCGCTTGGCAACAATACCGCCGAAGTCCTCGACTTGCGCAAAGGCGAGCGCGTCCACACGATCAGCGACCTCGGAGCGCCACAGGGTCTCGTTTATATTGCCGAATTGAATCGCCTCTTCATCGCGAACGACAAAGGCGGCGTTTGCAAGATCTACGAGGCAAAATCATACCA
>QHOM01000280.1 GCA_003218785.1 Verrucomicrobiota bacterium | reverse complement strand
CTCCTCAGCAGACCTTGGTGGAACTTCCTTCAATCTTCGTCGTCGTGGCGGTGGGAAAGTGGAAAGCGTTTTGTGCTTTCCAAGCGCAGCGTCTTTTCCACGGCCAGCATCAGGCTGCGGTGATCTGCAGCGGCTGGTGTTGATAGTCCTTGCCACTGGACAGCACGGCCCAGGCGATGCGAGCTAGTTTGTTGGCGATTGCGACAACAACTTTGTTGCGCGGAGCACGCTGGGCCAGCCGGTGCACCCACTGCCCGAACCCTTCGGTGTCGTACTTGACGCGAAGCAGTACCGCGCGGGCACCGTGGATCAGCATGCGACGCAGATAGACGTTGCCACGCTTGCTGATGCCGAACAGCTTCTGCTTGCCCCCGGTGGAGTACTGCCGTGGCACCACGCCAACCCAGGCGGCGAAGTCGCGTCCCCGGCGAAAGGCAGCCCCGTTGCCGATGGCGGCCACGGTTGCGGTGGAGACCAGCGGGCCGAAACCGGGGATCTGGCGTAGGCGCCGGCAAAGCGCATTCTCATTGCTGATGCGCTCGATTTCGTCCGTCATCGCTTTGATGTCGATCTCCACCTGTTTCCACTCCTGCCACATGCGCTGGAGCAGCCAGCGCAGGCGCGGGCTCAGGTTCTGCTCGGCATCTTCAATCACTGTGGGTAGGTTCTTGCGGAGGTATATGGGCTGGGCCGCGAAGGTGATGCCGCGTTCCAGCAAGAATCCACGAATCTCGTTAATGAGTGCCGTGCGACGCTGCACCAGTCGATCCCGAACGCGGTGCATGGCTTGCACATCGAGCTGCTCCTGGGTTTTGATCTGCACAAACCGCATATTCTCTTTCGTGACCGCTTCGGCGATGGATTCGGCATCGATGAAGTCGTTCTTGTTTGATTTGCGGTAGGGTTTGACGAACTGGGCGGGGATGAGTCGCACTTCGTGCCCTTGTTCTCGTAATGCGGCCCCCATGAAGTGCGCTCCCGCACAGGCTTCAAGGCCGATGAGCGATGAAGGCAGGTTCGCGGTATAGGCCAATAGCTGCGCACGTGAGAACTTCTTGCGAACCAGAACCTTGTTACGCTCTCCCAATGCAACCAGGTGAAAGGTGGTCTTGCCCAGATCGATGCCAATAGATGCGATATGCATTGTGATGATCCTCCTGATGTAAACTACCGCGCCGTTATCCTATTCGGCGGCGGACCATCTCATTAATCGCGATTGCGCTCATCGACCGTAAGCATGAGAAGTCCTGTTTTAGCCCTGAAGTCTAGGAGAAAATATTTCGCTCAAGAAAGTGGTTACGAAACTTGCCCTGTGGATCAAGCTTCCTGGCAAGAGTCACAAACTCCGGCAGACGCGCGTATCTTGATCTCAGTTGCGGGGGCCGCATGGTAAACAGTTTCCCCCAATGCGGCCTAGGGTTGAAGGGCGTCAGCTCTCGTTCAATCTCCGGAAGGACTTTGCTCACTGCGGGCCAATCTTGCTTCCAGGTGAAATGGATGGCGACGCTATCGTGCTTGTATGCTGTGCTCATCCAGAGATCATCGGCGGCGATCGTGCGAATCTCAGAAATCAGCAGATGTGGGCTAACCACATCGCGCAATCTTTCTACTGCGAGAATGGCATCGACAGCATGTTGACGAGGAACGAAGTACTCTGACTGCAGTTCTTTGCCGGCGCTGGGCATGAATCCCATTCGGAAGTGTGGCAGACGCGCGTACCAGGGTCCCGGCACGCCCATCTGTTCCGTGCAGTTCTCGGGAGAGAGTTGTGCGATCGGGTGCAGGTTTTTAGTCGCGAGCTTCGCGCCGAAAAATTCCGGCTTGGCCTCGAATTTGAGTTCCGCATCTGTCCGGGTCTTGAGCCAGACTTCATTCACACGCTGCTTCTGCCAGTCGGTGAACAGGCTGACACTGTAGGCGCTCGCTTCAATTGCATCGAAATGTTGCTTCAATTGATCGAGAGGAAGATCTTCATAAACGTACTGCCGCATAGTAAAGGTCGGCTGGAGGTCGAGCGTAATTTTCGTGATTACGCCAAGAGCGCCGAGCGCGACAACGGCACCGCAAAAGGTGTCACCGTCTTTATCACGCGAGAGCTTCAGCACGTCGCCTGAAGCTGTCACCAATTCAAGCGCGGAAACTTGTGTTGAAAGATTTCCATTCTTCGCACCGGACCCATGTGTCGCGGTACTGCACGCGCCTGCAACCGAAATGTGCGGCAGTGAGGCCAAGTTGTGCAGCGCGAAACTGAGGTGGTCGAGATAGGGACACAGTTGTCCGTAACTCATGCCAGCTTCAATCGTGACCGTCTGCGCCTGAGCATCCAGACCGACGACTTTATCCTGCGACCTGAGAGAAAGAAATTGGCTAGCGGTATTGGCAATCTCGTTGAAGCAATGCCGCGTGCCCAGAACCTTGAACTGATTGTTCGTCTTCACAAATCGCTGAACATCTTCGTGCGAGGTCGCCGTGTAGAGTCGCTCCGTGCCGTATTTGAGATTTCCAGCCCAGTTGGTGAGCTCGTGCTCCGCCGCCCACGCGAACGCACGAGAGAGAAATGGGCTCACCGCCGTGGCGGAAGCGAACTTCATGAAGGTTCGTTTGTTCAAGGTTTGGGTCCCGTGCCGTGCGACCGCCGCTCGGGGCGGATGGCATTCTGGCACAACTTACAGTGAGCATCAACAGGAGTCAAGGCACAGTCGGTCGCGGAAACGAAAACGGGTCGAACTGGACTGGCGCGCTTCGGCAACTCGGAAACCAGGGTGCCGCTGGTTAATTGACGATAATGTATGGTCCGCCGCCGGACTGCAAGAGGTTTGAGGTTGGCGAAGAGACAGTCTGCGTAAATGTATCCGGCCTCTTAGTGGAGAATCGCTCTCCGGGCACTTAATGATGATTCGCGCGTGTCGGTCCTTATAAATCGCTCGGTCAGTAAGGACGCATTATCAACACCAGGTTTTCCGGCACGCCGTTGGACTGTTGTTTCGTCTCCTTCTCTCCTCAGCAGACCTTGGTGGAACTTCCTTCAATCTTCGTCGTCGTGGCGGTGGGAAAGTGGAAAGCGTTTTGTGCTTTCCAAGCGCAGCGTCTTTTCCACGGCCAGCATCAGGCTGCGGTGATCTGCAGCGGCTGGTGTTGATAGTCCTTGC
>QHOM01000279.1 GCA_003218785.1 Verrucomicrobiota bacterium | reverse complement strand
CTCGAGAAAGAATTTCGCGACGATTCAAGTGTTGCATTCACGCTCGTCAGTGAAACCAACGCGCTCCTTTTTACCCCGATGCTGGCCGAAGTGGCGGCCAGCAGCCTGGAGCCGACACATATTTCCACGCCTTTGCGCAGCAGCCTGCATCGCACCCGCGTCGTGCGCGCGCAGGTCGCCGGCATCGATCTTGAGAACCGTCGTGTCAAGTTGTCCGACCGCGAGGAGCC
>QHOM01000278.1 GCA_003218785.1 Verrucomicrobiota bacterium | reverse complement strand
CTGCGTATCATCCTCGTTCACTCCCGTGAACGTATTTTGCCGGAGTTGAGCGCTTCCCTGGCCGACTACGCACTGGAACGGATGCGGGCGCGCGGCGTGACATTCGAGCTTAACGCGCGCGTATCTGCGGCGCGTCCCGGAGTCGTGGTGCTCAAGCGCATGGAGATGGAAAAACCGGACGCGACTAAAAAGCCCGAGCCTGCCCAGTTGGAGATTCCCACCGAGACGCTCGTCTGGGCGGCCGGCGCCGCACCGAGCCCCCTTTTAAAAGAGTTGCCGGTCGCGCGCGACAAACGCGGCGCCGTGCTCGTCGAAAACACGCTCGCGGTGCCGGGTCACACGGGGCTTTGGGCGCTGGGTGACTGTGCCATCGTGCCCGATGCAAAGACGGGCAAGTCGTGTCCGCCGACTGCGCAATTTGCGATCCGCGAGGCGCGCACGCTCGCCCGTAACCTGTGCGCTAGCATCGCTGGCAAGCCCTTGCAGCCATTTCATTTTGATTCTCTCGGCACGCTCTGCGTCGTAGGCCACCACACCGCGTGCGCGGAAATAAAGGGTTATAAATTTAGCGGCTTCTTTGCGTGGTTCCTCTGGCGCAGCCTCTATCTGATCAAGCTCCCGGGACTCGAACGCAAGGTGCGCGTGGTGGGAGACTGGACGATCGAGTTGTTCTTCCCGCGCGACATCCTTCAAACGATCAACTTCGGCCCGCCCGGCGGGAAATCCCGGCCATGAGGAGATCGCCTGCTTTGTTCTTAGCAATCGGCAGCGTCATTGGCGCGCTGGGCGCTTTCGTACTCGCACGTGTCGGTTTGAGTCCGGCAGGTTGGAGTGTCGTGGCCATCTTACTTGGTGCGGTTCTGGGCGGATGTTTCGCGCTCATGACGCGCTCACGGGCCACGACGCCCGGCGCTGGTCTGCTTTGGGCTCTGGCCTTTTCGTTCTTGCTCTGGCTGGCCGGACCCGCATGCATGCTCCCGCGAGTTACATCGCACGGACGAATGGGAATGCTGGACGCCGCCCGCGCGCACTTTCCCGAATTGGTTGGTTACCTGCTCGTCTTTGGGGCGCCGCTCGGTCTGGTGCTCGGCGCTTTGTCCGTGGGAAAGCCGTCGCCAAAGTCGAGCGCGCAGGAGGGCGAAGGAACAAAGCAGGCGACACGCCTGCCGCTGCAGTTCAGTCTCGCACGCGCACTTGTCGCGGGAGGGCTCGCTGGTGTCGTCGGCGGCTGGGCCTTCGGACAATGGATGGCGAAAGCGCATTTCTTTCCGCTTATCGCCGGCTTGGTGGGATCCTCCTCGCCCGGACTTGGAAAGACGCTGCACTTTGTCATCGCTGTGATCATCGGAGCGACGTTCGGACTGCTTTTTCAACGCGACGTCCGCGGGTACGGATCGAGTCTGGGCTGGGGCCTCGCCTACGGCATCTTCTGGTGGTTTCTCGGCCCGCTGACCCTGAAGCCGCTCCTGCAGTGGCACGCGCCGAACTGGTCGCTCGCACGAGGACAAGAGCTGTTCGGCTCGCTCATGGGTCATATTGTTTACGGCCTGATCGTCGGCGTGATCTACGCCGCTTTAGACAGACTCTGGGTCGGCTTCTTCATCGATAGCGATCCGATCAATCGGCAGCCGGAAGGGCCCGGCTCGCGCGCGCTCCTCTCGTTAGGCCGGGGCTCGGTGGCGGGGCTCATCGGTGGACTCGTGTTCTGGCCGCAGATTGTCGCAGTGGATGGGTTGCCTTGGATAGCGCGCCTTGCTGGGGGCACATCATCCGCTCTCGGGTTGGTCGTCCATCTTTCCATCAGCGTCGCCATCGGCGCGGGCTACGGCGTGCTCTTTGAGCGCGAGTCGCCGGACTGGGGCGCGGCTGTCGGTTGGGGGATGCTATACGGAATCACTTGGTGGTTTGTCGGCACGTTGACTCTGTTCCCCATCTGGCTGGGAGCTTCCTTCACCTGGACCACCGCGGCGGCGGCCAACGCACTCCCTTCACTCCTCGGGCATCTCATCTATGGGGCGGTCACGGCCACCGTTTTCCTGCTACTCGAACGTCGTCATCAGGACTGGATGCGGCTCGACCCGCGCTTTGCCGCGCGCGAGGCGCGCCTCCAACGTCCTGCTGGGACACCGGCCCCCGCGCTCTGGTTTTTCGCGCTCGGCCTCGGCGTGCTCCTGCCGATTTTATTGAGTTAACGAGGCCGCGCTGCCTTTTGTGCAAAGCGCTCGCCGCGATATTGAAACCGGTTACAATTATGAACGCCATTCCCGACGAACTAACGCACGAACGTGAACAAGAATCACTCATCAATCGCACCCCAGAAAAAGTCTGGCGCATGCTTCGACCAAATAAATGTTCATTGCCTTCCGATGCTCACGTTCCAGATGATACTGGCCGCCAGTCCGCAGACTCGAACTACCTAATGATTCGCTTTCGTCGCTGTCTGCTCGCCGGGCCGATCAGACAAGTGCAAGGCAATCTTGTATGGACAAG
>QHOM01000277.1 GCA_003218785.1 Verrucomicrobiota bacterium | reverse complement strand
ACAAGCGATGAATCCCAGCGACGCCCACATCATAGAAAGATCTAGTCTCGCAACCCATCTCTCGAGCCATAACCTCAGCTTCCTCAGCAACCGGTATGTCAGAAGTCCCCGCAGTCAATATCCCCACTCTGCCTCCACTCCGCCGAAGCTTGTAGCTCGCCGACCTTACCACAACCATTCGAGAGCGTGAAAAATATTCAACCTTGGACTCTTTTCCGATGATGGATCTAACGGCTTTGACTTGGTAACCACTCGAGCGACTTATGATGGCACGACCAGTTCGTCTGAGCATTGCCTGGGCGATCTTCGCTACATCGCTAGCCAGTTTGCCCTCTGCCAGAATCACCTCGGGAATGCCCTTGCGCTTCTCCCGGCCAATGTCGAGTTTCGCAAACCGAGATAAGCTCGCAATAGCAAAGAGTCTATTCTTCCTCTCAAATCGCTTTCGACTTCGTTCAAATTTCTCCAGTGAAGACAAATCGGTTACTCCTTCTTGCGCGTAAACTGCTTTAATTGCCACGAGCAGAGTGTCTTGAATGTGTTGCTTAGCCCTGTGAGAACGGAATTGCAGGCGAAGATGGAGAATGTAGTTCATATCATCAGCCAATTCAACGGGGCTGTCGTTGCCTTATCCGCAGGAGTGGACAGCTCCCTCGTCGCTGCCCTCGCACGGAGGGCATTAGGGGATCGCGTTGTCGCAGTGACTGCCCTCTCCGAATCTCTCGCACCCGGGGAAATGGAAATCGCCCAGAAAACTGCGACGCAAATCGGGATACGGCACATTATCGTGAGAACCGATGAGGTGCAAAACGCAAATTACAAAGCGAATCCCTCTAACAGGTGCTATTACTGCAAGGACACACTCTATCGCGAATTGCGACGCCAAGCTGACAAGTCCAGTTTTGAGGCGGTACTTGATGGCACCCAACTCGACGATCTCGGTGACACTAGGCCGGGGCTTCTTGCCGCCCGGGAGGCTGGTGTAAGAAGCCCTCTCGCAGAAGCAGGCTTCTCTAAGAAAGAGGTGCGAGAAACTGCTCGACTTCTCGGGCTTGATGTGTGGGACAAACCAGCCATGCCGTGTCTCTCATCCCGGATACCACACGGCGACGAGATCACGGTTTCGAAGCTGTCTCAGGTCGGAGAAGCAGAGTCAATTGTCAAACGTTTGAGCGGCGCGCGAGACATAAGAGTCAGGCATCATGGAACAGTTGCAGCAATCGAAGTATCCCAAGAAGAGCTACCCCTATTTCATCAGGACGGTTTGATGAACCAGACTAAGAAAGAACTTCGGCGATTAGGGTTTACAAAGGTAACTATAGGTCCACGGAAATACCCGAACAAAGTAGGAACAATAGAGCTCGGACAAGACCATTCTCTTCCTATCATTAACACTTCCAATCGCTGACGAGACCGTCTAAAACTGTCGGTGCGAACAGGAATGATCGAAAAGATTTTGCCCAGCGCGGCCGGACTCTCCATCATCGCCTGAAAACGTTTTTAAGCCATCAGAAACGGGTTCAACACCAACTCTTTCCGTTTCTCGGAAAGCATGATCTAACATAAGAACAACTGGACACACGATAAGTTGGAAAACCTAAGACCACCAGGGACGGGCTTTTTGAATTGACGACTACAATCGGCGTCGTTTGCAAGGACGGAGTTGTCCTTACAACCGACACAAGAGCAACCATGGGATCTTTTGTCGCCCATAAACATGCAAAGAAAGTCTATCGAATCGATCACCATCTAGCAATGACCATTGCAGGAACGGTAGGAGACGCACAAGCTTTGGTAGAGATGCTTAGAGCAAACTCTTCACTGTACAGGCTCGACCTCGCTCGACCAATCCCTGTAAATTCCGCGGCAAGGCTAGTGTCCAACATTCTGTTCGGCGCCAGATACTATCCGCTTGGGGTCCAAGCACTAATCGGTGGAGTAGACGACAGTGGAGGACACATTTACGCGCTCGACCCTCTCGGAAGCATGATGGAGGAAAAATACGTCTCAACTGGATCCGGATCTCCCGTCGCATATGGTGTTCTCGAATCGGAATGGAAAGACTCGATGAACGTGAAGGAGTCCGTTCCTATAGTCGTTAGAGCAATCGATTCGGCCATGAAAAGAGACTCGGCGAGCGGCGACAGTTTCGACGTTGCCCTAATCACGAAGGAAGGATACAGGGAACTCACAGAGGACGAGAAGAAGCACATCCTCCACGCCTGATCCCTTCTTTCAAACCTTCCACAGATATCACAGTCGTAGAGAAAATTGACTAGAACCTACAACGACGTACACGCAAAGATACGCGAGACAATCGTAGAACATATGCCGAAAGACGCTGAGATAACAAGGATAGAATTCGAAGGCCCAAGGCTCGCGATCTACGTAAAGAACGTCGGACTATTAGCCGAGCAGAGTTATGTCGTCACCGAGATAGTAAACCTACTTCACAAGAGAATTGTAATCCGATCTGACCAGTCTATACGTCTCCCGGAACGAGAAGCTGAAGCCTACATTCGCAAAATCATTCCATCAGAGGCGGAAATCTCCTCGATTAACTTCGACCCTAGCCTTGGCGAGGTCGTAGTTGAGGCAACCAAGCCTGGAGTGGCAATAGGGAAGGAAGCGGCAGTTCTACAGCAGGTTGTAAAGGAGACCAGATGGCGGCCACGAATACTTCGATCCCCCCCGCTACACTCCAAGATCATTTCGAGCACTCGGCACATCCTCCACACAGAGAGCGAAGAACGCAGCAGAATCCTCCGGGACGTCGGCGAGAGAATCTTTCGGCCCACCTTCAGCAAGGCAGGCTATGTCCGACTCGTAACCCTCGGAGCCTTTCACGAGGTCGGACGAGCGGCCATGCTAATCCAAGCCGGATCCAGCAGTATTCTACTTG
>QHOM01000243.1 GCA_003218785.1 Verrucomicrobiota bacterium | reverse complement strand
GCGGGGCTAATGGCGCTTGGCAGAGCCAACACGGCGGAGCGCCGCTCTTGAACCCAGCGGTCGCCGATTTCCTTCGTTTCTGCCGGTGGCGGAAAGGCTCGCCAGTTCGCTGGCAGTTTCTTTGCCGGGAAAATTTCCGTGAGATTGTCGGGCCATTCCAAGCCAAATGCTTTGTATTTCTCTTGGAGAACGAACGGCACGCGATTGGCGAAGACCTCCAACGCGGCGGTAGATTGATGTTCGCTTACATAGACCACGCGCGCTCCGGGTGAATTCCAACGACCACCATATCGCCACGGGCCTTCTCCGGTAAACGCCGTCTCCGCGCGACTTGCGCGCACAATCCGCCAAGCGGAGGCCATCGCGCTTAGGAATAAACGCCGTAATCGATCCGCCCAAGCAGATTGTCCACTTCCCGCGCGCCAACCTCCGTTTCCGCATAATCGAGCGGAACGGCGCCGCCAAGCCCGTGCTGCGGAAACTTCAACCAGGCTCGCGCCTTTTCGATGTCGCCAAAAACATTCGTCGCGTGTTCGAGCAGGCGCGAAAAGCGCATGACCTTGTCCGATTCATCCGGCGACAATCGCCCGGCCGCTTTGCGCCGCTGTAAAGTGGATCGTGAGATGGAAAGCTTTGCTGCGAGCTGTTCAAAGGGCATGTCGATGCTGCCCTGCAAAACTTTCAGATCGGAGAAGGGTAATCCCTTCTGAATCTGTCGGATCAGTTCGGTGGGATGTTTCGCTTTCGCACTTGGCGTTTTTTTCTCGAGCGTAGCTGTTTTCATGAAATAACTATCTGATTCAATTGATACAATTTAATGAATCAATTGAGCGAGATCAAGAGAAATCTGAGCCCATTCTACAGCTCAATTCTCGTTAGACGACGATGTGTGACCCTCGATGCGATCAACGCGCTGCGTCGAAGCCGTACTGGATCCACGGCGATCCGGCGAAAGCTGGCGATGTGCTCGCAATGACGATGGAAAGAACCGCAACAACAACTGGCAAGAATGAGCTTTTCAATAGTGAGCTTCCTTAGCAATTTGATTCACAATTGATGCGTTCTCTCTACGACGTCTCGCGCGGGTTCGAAGTCAAGAACCTGGTATGGCCTGTCGTTGAGATGAACCCAATCGCACCAAGGGGCAACGTTGCGAAATTGTAACAAAAAAGGCCGTGATATCGACTTGACCATTCCCACAACCTCCATTAACAGGCAAAGATTTGTCACGGCCCGCCAAAAGTAACAACGGTGTTACTTTTCCCATGTGGCGCCGCGCAGATCGTTCCGTTAGAAACCACACACAAAAAGAAAATCTCCTACGAAACCTATGAAAAAAACGACAACTTCACAATCAGCCTTCTTTAATCTGCGTCTCTTAATCGGCCTGTTTATGGTCCTGGCCGGCGTCTTTCTGGCGCTGGTGGGCTTTGGCGGTTTCTCCGCACAAGCGCAGCAGAAGCAGCGCATTATCACCACATCCAACGACCCCCTCGTCCCTGCCGGATTTGACTGTTCCCAAATTCGCGCGCTGGGCATTGACAGGCAAGAGAACATGCGGGCTGGAGCAATCATGATTGCCTGCGGCGAGGCACAGGGAGGTGCAGCTTCGACCTTCTCCGAGCTTATCCAACAACTGCTGCCGGCACCCTTGGCGTATGGCGGTACCGACGTTAACCTAATCACCGGCACCGAGACCTCTCCCGACATTACCCAGTCGGAGACATTCAGTACGGCTAACCCAGATAACCCCAACCAGATCGTCGTCGCTTACAACGATTCCCGAGGTGTCCTCGCCAATCCCATCAACATCTCCGGCGCATCGGTCTCCACCGACGGCGGCACCACCTTCACCCGCCTCACCCGCACCACCGGTCAAAGCCCTTTCTCCAATACTCTTGGCGACCCCGTTATGCTGTTCAACAAGCCAAGCCAGACTTGGTTTGCTATCTTTCTTGACGTGGGCTGCGGCGGTCAAGGGGTGGGCGGATATAAGTCCACCAATCCCTCGGACCCGAATAGCTGGACCCATTTCTGCGTTCACAACGGCTCCTTTGACGACCGAGAGTCTGGTTGGGCCGACAACAACACCAGCTCTCTGCACTTTGGGAACATGTACGTTTCGTGGAACGACTTCAATGTTGGGGGAGGGGCCCTCTTCGTCCGCGTCTCCACTGACAACGGTCTCACTTGGACCCCGCACCAGCTGACCACCGGCAGCCCCTTCATCCGCGATGTCCAGATCACCGGCGACCTGGTTACAGGCGACGTGTACGTCGCCGGCATGAACGAAGGAGGCGGGGGTACTGCCGGGCCTCGCTCCAACCTGATGTTCAGGTCGACTGATGGCGGCAGCACTTGGACCAACACCTTCACCGGCCCCCACTTCACAGGGCCCAGCGATGGTACCACCTGCACCAGCAACAGCTACTTCGCCACCATATTCGCTGGTTACTGGCGACACATGGGCTGGGGTGAGCCTGCCGCCATCAACCACGTCGTTCACTACGTCTATGCTCAGCACGGCACCGGCAGCGATCCCGGCGACGTCTATTATATCCGCTCCACCGACAGCGGCGTGACCTTCAGTGCGCCGCTCAAGTTGAACACCGATTCCACTACCCGTCCTCAGTGGCAGCCCAACCTTTCGGTCAGCCCGGCTGGCACCGTCTTCGCGATGTGGTATGACGGACGCGAAAGTACGAGCTGCGTCAAGGGTAACCCGGCGGTTCCGTGTTACAGGATGTGGGGGCGCAAGTCTACCGACAACGGCGTGACGTGGTTGCCTGACGATATGTTCTCGGACGTAGTCACCCCACTACCCGGTCAACCTGACCCCGGCATCGTAGATTGCTATGCGGGTGACTACGACTACGGCTCTGCGTTGGCCACTGACCACCTCTCTGCATGGGCGGACGGGCGGGTGCCCATCGCCGGCCAATCCCAGCAGGATGCCTTCTTCGACAAGGAACCAACCGGAGCCGCTGGAGGCATCCCATGCGGAGACTTGGTTTCTTTCCATGCGCGCTGCAAGCATAGGGTCGGCGGCGACAAATTGCAGGCCAAGCT
>QHOM01000289.1 GCA_003218785.1 Verrucomicrobiota bacterium | reverse complement strand
TCTGGCTGTGCGCCCAACGGGCATGATGCCTGTTGCAGCGGGCTACAAGCCACGCTGGCCGCACAGGCTATAAGCCTATGTTCCGAAAAAATTTGCAGCCGCACGCAAAATTTTAGATGATCGCGCCCAGATGAACGAGATGACTCTCGATCTTGTTATCACGGCTCTGGAGAGAATTCGCCAAACGAGTGATCGCGCGCCACGTGCATCGAAAACTGCGCTGGCACGATTGCAGTTCGTCGCGCCGAACAAAGCAGATTTGCTCGCGCCGATTCGCGAACGTGTTCGGGTTTGTACGAAGTGCCCGCATCTCGCCTGCTCGCGAACGCAGACTGTGTTTGGCGTGGGCAATCCGGATGCGGAGTTGATGTTCGTTGGCGAAGCGCCCGGCGTGGATGAGGATGCGCAGGGCGAACCATTTGTCGGGCGCGCCGGACAATTGTTGACGAAGATTCTTAAGGCGATGGGCTTCGCCCGCGAAGATGTTTACATCGCGAATATCCTCAAGTGCCGGCCGGACACGCCGGCAGGCTCGTTTGGAAATCGGACACCCACGCCAACGGAGATGCAGACCTGCCGACCGTATCTTGTAGAGCAGATCGAGATCATTCAGCCGAAAGTGTTGGTCGCGCTCGGTGCAATCGCGGTGGAAGGTTTGCTTGGCACACGCGGAACGATGCGGGAATTACGCGGCCGATGGCATTTATACAACGGGACGCCGTTGATGATTACTTTTCATCCAGCGTATCTACTCCGAAATCAGGCGCCTTCGGAAAAACGGAAAGTCTGGGAAGATATGCTGCGAGTGCTCGAGCGACTCGAGCGGCCGATCACAGAACGGCAGCGAAACTATTTTTTGTAAGGTATGGACGGTTCACCTGAACCGCCCGAGACGCTGATGGATCGAGCGATGCGGGCGATTGAGGTCAATCGCCCCTACCTACATAACTTCTCGAAAATCGCATCGATCCGCTTGCGCGACGCGAAGCTAGCGGCGAGCGACGCAATCACCGCGCGCACTTCGCGGCGCGGGACTTTGACCCTTCGATGCAACGCCGTCGCGCCGGCGTCACGTAAAAGTGTAAGTGTGCGCGCTCCAATCAGCGCTGGCAAAACCGTGGCAGCACGGACCCGGCGATTTCGAATCGCCCGCGAATATTGCATCCCACACGCCAGCCCGCGCTCAGCCTTTTCGGCCCAACCACGGTAAATCGGCCGAAAGAGCTCTGGTTCGGACAGAATCTGGGCAGGCGTCAGATGGGCCGCGCTCAATTCATCCCCGGGGAAATAACATCTGCGGGCTCGGAGATCGGTTCCGGCGTCGCGCAGAACATTGATCAGCTGAAGTGCCATGCCGTAGCGCTTGCCCAGCGCCATCATTTCATCTTCGCTTAGGCTGGCAAACTTCCGAAGATGTCTGAAGCAGAGCCGCGTCCAGAATTCGCCGGCACAGCCCGCCACCAAATACGTGTATTCGTCCAGATCGGCGGTGCTCCGGAGCGCGCGAATTTCTGCCGGATCATCGAAGCGCTGTAGATCCAGCATCTGGCCGTGGGTGATTTTATCGAGCACGACGCGAATGTCATTACGATCCGACTTTTCCATGTGCTCGAGCCATTCCAAGTAACCTTGCAACGACTCGATCAGCCTTCGCTCGGCTGCATTTTCCTGTAAGGGCGCAAACGACGCAGAAAGATCGACAATCATCTTGCGGGAAGCTTTGCCCTGGATCGCGTTCGAAAGCGTTTGAAGAGTCTCGGTTCGCTGGGTTACAGAGATCTGTACGGTGTCGGCGACCGTGTCTGTTGTCCGGGCAAGCAAATATGCCAGCGCGACCGGTTCGCGTAGTTGCGCCGGTAAAAATCGGATCGAAAGATAAAATGAGCGCGAGACGGAACGCAGAATTATCGTCTGTAATCGCCGAGCAGAGGGATGCGATTGCGTGTTCATGACGTGTTTATTTGCTCGAATTTCATCGTCGAAATTTCGGATCTGGATCCGATTTTCTCACGAAGGGACGCACCTCCGGGGCGTCCGATTTCCTATTCAACGGCAGATTCACGTAGATCGAATTCGTCGGATATCTCGGAAATATCTCCCTACCTGTTAACCCGAACGGCCCTTTATCGCCTCTTGCGTTGGCTGGATTTCATCGGCTGACATTTTTGACCTCGATCCGATTTGATGCGGAGTTACCCAAGCCGAGCTGGCTGGCAAGATCGACGTAAGCCGCCATGGGACCAATAGCCGGCAGGCTCGCGCGCGCACGCCATTCCTCCAGACGTCTCAACGCGATGGCGTCCAAAGCCACTGGATCTTTGCTCGCGTATAACGTGCCATGATGGACCGCATAGTTCGGTTGCGACTGCGGACCGCCGGCATACTGCGCAACCAAGCCGTCCATCAAATTGAAAACGACTTTTTTTGCGATAACCGGATTGCTATAAATCTCCGCAAGACTTTCCGCGCCAAAACGAGAACCTTGAGCGAAGCGACGCCAGTTGTCGATGTTCGGAATTGTCACATTGTAAATGCAACCGGCGATGCCATTCATTTCGCTGATGCTCATTACCGGAACATTGATGATCTTGGTAATTTCAGTTGAAATGATCTTCGAAAAATGACTCACGTTGCTTGTATTCT
>QHOM01000288.1 GCA_003218785.1 Verrucomicrobiota bacterium | reverse complement strand
TATGAAAAATGGCTGAAAAATCCGACCAGAATTGCTCGCTTGTCGACCAATTTATCCACTGTATGATTAAGCGTCATAATCTGCTGGACGGAAACCATTGCGCACATCAAGTTTTGCATCGATAAACCGAAATTGAACTTAAACCACGACAGGAAAAATAAAACACGAAATCCATGAAATTGGTACTTAATCGTATCGCCTCAGTGATAATCGCGGTCATAACGACACTAACTTTGATCCCGACCCTAACGGCGGAGCCGCCATCTAGGCGCGCTTGCGCAACTCCGGTGATCGAACAATATGGAATCGGCCACAGTAGTTTCGGAGATACTCCGTTAAGATGGAGAGTTTTTGTCCCAACCGACGGTGAAACCCACCCAGCGATAATTGTCATTCACGGTGGCGGCTTTAAGGGTGGTGATTTTGATGATACACGAACGGATCAAGATTTGGTTTGCGCTGGTTTTTGCGTTTTCGACATCGAATATCGCCTCGCGCCTGGCGGAGAACTTTTCGGCCAGGCAAGCGACCCTGGCCGTTATCCAGAGCAGACCGATGACGTTGCCGCGGCGATTCGGGCCGCTAGGAATCCAGCGCAAACGTCGGTGGCATTTGGCAGAGTTAATGGCAAAGTAGGCGCTGTTGGCGGGAGTGCCGGTGCCTCACATGCTGCCTACTGTGCCGCGGCTCCGACCCTCGGAGGCGACCAGTTGGACGCTGCCGTGCTCCTAAGCGGGGCATACGATTTTCACGATCCGGCTTCGCTTATCGATACCAGGTGTTCACAGTTTGGCGCAGACGTTCGCAATTATGTTGGTTGCTCACCTGGCCCTGCTTGTGACAGTGACGGAGGGTTGCTCGATCTGGCTTCGCCTTATCGGAGGTTTACCAACTCTTCTTCGCCGGTTTTTATTATCGCGACCAATCTCGATCCGATGCCGCCCAATCAGTTCGCGATCTTAGTGAACAAAGTGGCTGTGGTCGGCGTGCGCAATTGTGAACAGCTTCTCATAACAGAAAGACCGGGGCCAGATGGATGCACTCGGCACTCCTTCGGGTATTGGCCGCATGTGAAAGGTCAGGCAATTGCGTTTCTCAATACGTGGTTAAATAATCCAACTCCGATAGCACCAGTCGCCGAGTAACAGTTGCAAAGCACCAATGCTAATCGATTTGTCCGCGCTTCGAACGCGCTGCAAAATTGAGGGAGAGCGGCCAGTTTGAAACAAATCCCGGTTGCCCGAGTTTAGCGGATCGGTTAAAGGCATTCCATTCCCGCTTCCCTGAGTCATGTTAGCCCCGATACGCCGATGGGAGCCAATCTCGTCGCCGACGGCGCAACTTTTCGGGTTTGGGCGCCGAATGCGAGCGCGGTCCATGTGCGCGGCGATTTCAATAACTTCGAAATTCGCGACGACGCCGCATTAGTTTCACATGGCAACGGTCACTGGCGCGGTTTTATCTCCGGCGTGCAGGATCGACAACGTTACAAGTTCTGGATCGATGGGCAGGCGGGTCCGGGTTACAAACGCGATCCATATGCGCGTGAGCTTACGACCGATAGTTCGAATTGCATCGTGCGGAACCCGGCGTTTCCCTGGCACGAGACCGGATTTGTGACACCTCAGTTCTCGGATTTTGTCATTTACCAATTGCACGTTGGCGCTTTCTATACTCCGCATTGTCCGTCACACACAGGGACCTTCCTGGATGTGATGGATAAGATCCCGTACCTCGCCGACCTGGGAGTATCAGCGTTGCAGCTGATGCCTATTCAGGAATTCCCGGGCGACTTCAGTCTGGGATACAACGGCACCGATTACTTCTCGCCCGAAATGGCGTTTGCCGTGAGTGACGATCGCCTCGCGCCCTACCTCGCCCGCGCGAATGAATTGCTTGAGGCGAAAGGGCTTTCTCCGTTTGAAGAAGAGCATCTCCGCGGTGAGATGAACCAACTTAAGGCTCTTATCGATCTCTGCCACGTCTACGGGCTTGCCGTTATTCTAGACCTTGTCTTCAACCATGCAGGTGGCGGTTTCGGAACTGAAAGTCTGTGGTTCTTTGATCGTCAGATTGGTTCGGAAGATACTCCGCCCCAATACTGGAACTCGCTCTTTTTCTCCGACAAAACTTGGGCGGGCGGGAATGTTTTCAATTTCCAAAGTGATGGGGTGAGGCAGTTTCTTATTAATAACGCGCTCTTCCTGCTCGATGAATATCGCGTTGACGGCTTCCGCTATGATGAAGTCAGCGTTATCGATAGCAATGGCTACGGGAGAGGTTGGGATTTTTGCCAGGCCCTGACTGGTACACTCCGCACGCATAGGCCAAGTGCACTGCAGCACGCCGAATATTGGCCGGTCAATCCGTGGGTGGTGAAGGAAGCGTCCGATGGTGCCGCGGGTTTTCACACAACAATGACAGACGGTCTGCGCATTGCCTTACGTAACGTCCTTCAAACGGCTTCCTTTCCCGGCGACGATGCTTTGCCGATGACCGCCCTGGCAAGCCAGCTCGCGCCCTCAGGTTTTCCGAACCTCTGGCGGGGTGTTCAGGGGATTGAGAACCACGATCTGGTAATGCAGCCCAAGGATTCCAACGATCACAACCGGATGAACCGGGTCCCGCGACTTGCCGATCCTTCAAATCCGCATTCCTGGTGGGCACGCAGTCGATCGCGCGTGGCAACCGGTCTCGTCCTGACTTCGCCGGGAATCCCGATGCTGTTCATGGGGCAGGAATTTCTCGAAGACAAACAATGGTCCGATGACGTGGCGGGACATCCCGAACTCCGGATATACTGGCTGCGAAGCGAGGGCTTTCGCGTCGTGAACGCGCATGACGAGAATCGTGTCCTGGCGTTCCACCGTTGGGTGCCAGATGAAGGACACGACGTAATCGTTGTCGTAAACCTGGCGAACTTTAACCATTACGACTATCGGATTGGTTTTCCCACTGGTGGTGGCTGGCACGAAGTATTCAACAGCGACGTTTATGATAATTGGGTAAATCCACAAGTAACTGGGAATGCCAGTGCAGTTTTCGCGGATGACGTGCCTATGCATGGCTTTAGCTATTCCGCCGCGTTAACTCTGCCCGCGAATAGTCTCTTGGTTTTCAATCGCGGATGACCCGCAGCTGCTCTTCTTAGATTTTAGATCTCAGTTACCGATTGCAACTCGCGAGCGCTGATCGAAAATCCTCGATTCCGCAGCAATGAAAGCCAAGAGCACGATTCCCCTACTCTACATCGCCTGGCTAATTGCCGCGGTGATGCTCGTTTTCGCTGCGATCGAGAAACAGTCTGATAGTTTTTACACTTTGCTGCGCTGGGTTTGGTGCGTGGCGTTTGCCTACTCTGCAATCAGATCTTTTCAAATACAGCGCGTAATGTGGCTCTGCATTTTTGCCGTGCTAGCAGTTTTGTTTAACCCAATCTTTGTTCCCCACCTGGATCGCAGCTTATGGATCGTCGCGGATTGGTTTTCCATCAGCGCGATCGTAATTGCCGCCTTTGTCTTTTGGAAAGCGTCAAAAACCTGATCAGGTTTGCACCTCGTGTTATGCTGTATCAAACCACAAAGGAGATTGGTTTAGGGGGACTTTCCATTTTTTCATTTCGTCGGTGGAGAGATGGTGGCCCAACCGTCCTACATGCTGACGACCGTCCAGCCGTTGGCGTTGGCTTCGTCCAACGCCTTGTCTGCGACCCGAACCCTCCATGTAGCAGTTCTGGGGACCCTGCTTGGGCTTAGGATTTTCCGCGAGTTCAGTGGGTTGATCACCTGATACGTTAGGCGAATAGCCATTCTGTGTCGGCGAAGGCACTGGATGTTCGCTCCAATATCTCTCTCTTTCTTCGACTCGTGTTCATTCATTCTGCTTTCTTTTGCTGCTTGTAAAGAGCCTCCTGATTGGCAGTTTGCTCGGCGGAGTATGTGTTGCCCTTGGCGGCATCGTAATGAAAGCGTTCCTGAATCTCTTTAGGTAGTTCAGTGAAATAAGCTTTCGAGATTCCTGATTTGCTCCTGAGCACGAGGCCATCGGGTTCGACCCGGCTCACCGTGAGTTTTTGTATTCCTTGCCTCCAATCGTTTTGAAATCATCGGCAAGGACGACTGGCGCGAAACAAACGACCAAGATTAAAACCTTCGAAAATGCGGGGAATCATGGGGGGCTTTTACTGGTTAGGTTGGACAAAGGCAAGAACCGAAAACGCTTTATCTAAAACCACTCGTCTTCCCGGATCGGCATGGCTTAGTCATTAAACTCTATTTTCATCACCGGGTGAATTTCCCAAACAGCGTAGCCCGGAAGATTCTTTCTCCGGTTTGAATGATCTTTGGGAGCGTGGCCGATGTCGAAAAACGCTCTACCCGTAACGGTGATGATTGGGGCTTCAGTGATCTTCAGCCTTTTGCCAGATCGAACGTGAAAAGGGAATTTCGTTCGCGTCCAACTGAAAACGACCTTCCGAATATCGCACCATTCGCTTTTGCCGGGACTTCAACAACAACAATCCCCGGCTTGTTGCCAGTCGCATCTGCCAGCGCAAGGTGAATGTCGCCGTCCGCTTCGACCTTCAAATCGACAACGCGCCCCCTAAG
>QHOM01000227.1 GCA_003218785.1 Verrucomicrobiota bacterium | reverse complement strand
AGCACAGCCTTGTTCCAGACGTCCATCATGCCGCGTATTTCGAGTGTCGATCTTAGGCTATGTGCCCCAAATGCCCCCAGCGCCACCGCCAGAAAACAGAGAGCCGCTGCGATTCGAATCATTGTCATATCGAGCGAAGTCGAAACATCTCTTTCACTGGTTAGCCGTCAATTTAGGCAAATTCACTTCCAGCGTCTTCGGCGCATCTCCAACTGGTTTTTTAAATCATTCAAGAATGATTGCCGGCTCTTGCGGATCGCTTTCACATAAAAGATTGTTCCAACAACTCCAATGGCTGCCGCGCCGAGAAAATTCGCCGCCGGTCCCACTTTCCAAAGATAAGCGCCCAGGATTGCGCCGGTGCTGACGATCAGATCGCGGACAAGATAGTACGCGCCAACCATTTGTCCGCGCCGGTATGAGTCGGAATATCCGATGATGAGGGCCTTGCGTGAGGTGTCTCCGAATTCTTTAAAGCCGCGAATCATGAATGCGATGACAAGCGCGGAAAAACTTCGCGACATCAGCAAACTTACCGGAAAAAGCGTGAACATGATGAAGGTCACGATCACGAAGGGCTCGCGGCCATGTCGATCAGCATAATGCGATGCGGGAAGGATGCACAATGTGGCTGCGAGCATCTCCACGGTGGTGAGTACACCAATCTCTTTCGCGCTCACACCGATGTAATCCATCGCGAAGATCACGACCCAGGCGTAGGGGATTCGCTCACAAAAGCGGATCAGGATGTCGCTCAAGAGCAACCGGCGCATTGGCGCGTTGAATTCGCGCAAGCTTCGCCAAAAATCCCACCGCTGGTCGACCGCAACCTCTTGCTTCGGCTCCTCGCGCAACTGGCGTTGCACGAGAATGGTGAGCGCCGAAAGAAAAATGGAGATCAGGAGCGCGATGCGTACGCCGCCGATGATTCCGAAGCGGTCGATCAACATCCCACCGAAAACTGGCGCGATCATGATCGGCAGCCGCTTGATCACCGATTGAATACCGACGCCCATCGAGTGGCGATTTGCTTCGAGCGTGGCGCCGACGAGCGAAAAGGTCGCGGGCAGGGAAAAGCAGGTCCACGAAAGGAATAGAAACATTCCCGCGATCACTGCGCCCCAACGCGGAATGAGCAGGACAAGCCCATAGCCGAGAATCGATATCAAATTAAATGCGAGAAATGCACGGCGATGTCCCCAAGCGTCCACGAGCAATCCGCCGGGATAAGCGTAGATCGCCCCGAGCAAGGTGCGCAGCGCATCGTAAAGACCAATGACAAAAACAGTCGCGCCGACCGCTTGCAGGTACTTCGGCACGAAACGCATCCAAAGTTCTTCGCCCGCGCCGATCACAAAAATCGCGACGAGCAGAACGACGAGATTGCGTTTGAGCCCGAAAAAATCAGTAAGCCGACGCGCAAGGCTTACGCTTTGCTGACTCGGCGTTTGCATTCTGCGTAAAGCGCGTCGTAAACGACAAATTCGCGTTCGAGAATTTCGTGATCGCTCAGCCCAAGCGTTCCGAAGCCGCTGGCAATCCAGCGCAGTCCTTCGCCGGCGAGATGCGGGTTGCTCGGACGCGAATCGGCGGCGCGAACAATTTCGCCGAGCAAAACGAGCGCGGGATCAGTGAGACTGTATTTTTTCAAGATCGAATTGAACGAAACGTCTTCACCGTGATGACCGAGCTCACACTTCGGCACATCGAATACGACACCGTTGTCGATCTTCTCCCACTTTGTGTCGGGTGGCAGAAAGACAAACTCCGCATCAGGGTCCACAAACTTTTTGATAAGCCACGGGCAAGCAACGCGGTCTACTTTAATTTTCTCGCGAGTGATCCATTTCATAAGCTAGATTCTTGTTTCGTGGCAGCGTGGTTCTGGTATGCAGTTGTCGCCGCTATTCTTTACGGGGCGCATCAAATCTTTACCAAGCTCGCGGCGAACCGCATTGGCGAAGGCTTGGGCGGATTCGTTGTCGAAGCCACGGCCGCATTGTCGATCTTAGTTTACCTCGCGTTTCTTTGGTTGGCGAGCCGTTGGAATCAGCAATCCAGTGCGCAAGGAATTTTCTATTCTGTTCTCACCGGTGTCTGCGTGGGCGCGGGAACAATTGCGTTTTTCCTTCTTTTTCAAAAAGGCGGGCCGCTCTCTTCTGTTCCCGCAATTCTGGCCGGTGGCGCAGCGATCATGGCGATCGCCGGGATTCTGTTTTTTCATGAATCGCTTTCGTGGCAGCGACTTATCGGCGTTGTGCTCGCCATCGCCGGTCTGTTTTTGCTGCGCAAATAACGTTAGTTCGGATCCGACAAGGAATCTTTCACGCGCACTTGTTTTCGCCATAACGATGTCGATCTTGCCACGATTGCCGAGTGCGCTGCGGAATTACTTGTGTGTTAGCTTCAGGATGCGCCCCTCAGCCGGATCGATTATGTATGCTGTCCCGCCTTTGCCGGCAACAACGCCGCGCGCTCCTTTGACGGTTGGAACCGTCGCCTTCGGATGAAATCTTCCATGGTCATCCACGTCGGCGATGGTGAGGGTGGCAGCAAGAGACGCCGCTGCGTAAAGAAGTTTTTGGTCGGGCGAATAATCGATGTTGTCCAGACCAGGACCGGTTGTGATGGAGTCGACCACTTTTCCGCCATGACCAGCATCGATGCTCACAACGTGATCCCCGCACGCCACGAATAGGAAATCGCGCTCCCTGTCCAGCGCTAATCCTTGCAGCTCGCGACTGCCGGGATCCCATCTCGCGATGACTTTGTGAGAGCGTACATCAATCGCAATTGTGTTTCCGGTCTCTTCGAGATTGGTGTAAAAGACGCCGCGCTGATTATCGACCGCGTAGCCTTCAGCCGATCCGTTTAACGGAATTTTTGTTTTGGGTTTCAGTTGGCGCGGATCCGATGCATCAAACACTTGAATCGACTTGTCTGCCGATGCGATGCCGAGCGGTGGAGCACCCGTTGTGATCCAGAGCTCGCGCGTAGCTGCTACATAGACGACGCCGTCGGGTGCAGCGGCAGGACCCGCCGAGGTGGGAGCAACCTGCAAGCACTTCCCCCGCCCGAGGGTATGCGCGTCGACGATGCACAAGGTCGAATCGCCGCGATTTCCGATATACACAACCCCATCACCGATTGTCACCGCGGTTGGCCCGAGCGTGACTTTTCGCCCGCGCAGCTCGACCTCACCCGTCTTAAACCCAGTCACTTGCGACACAGCGTCGGAACTCTCGTCGATTACATCTGCATTGCCGGTGTTGCTGGCTGGCACCCACAATTTTCCTGTCGAGCGATCGTATGCAAAGT
>QHOM01000226.1 GCA_003218785.1 Verrucomicrobiota bacterium | reverse complement strand
CGCTGCAAACCGCTGACCATTGGGTAGGGTACACGCAGACTGCGCCGCTCATGGAGGGTAATTATCCTGGCTTGGGCGTCTGGCCCAACGGTGAGTGGTGGAAAAGACCGAGAAAAGGGACGCCCACCAAAACTCAACTGAGATTGCCCGGCTGCTTGAGGGTCAATCCGTTTCCCGCTCCAGGCATCGTCCACTTTGAGTGGTATGTGCCGGTGGATAAGCGCCACCACAGGTATTTCCAATTTTCGGTCAAGTGGACGTCGGGGCTCAAAGCATGGCGGTTTCGACTGGCATATTGGTTGTGGTGGCGGTGGTTGGCTCACGTGCAGTTCAACGGACAGGATGCTTGGATGGTCAAGCTCATGGATCCGTTTTATGCGGAACAAGATGGTTGGAAGTGTGAAAAGCTGTATCGCCCTGACGTCGTGTTAACTGCGTGGAGAAAGTTTTGTCACGAAAATGCACGCGACGTTCAAAAGATTCCCGGTGAGGAAGACGGTTATCGGAATGACATACTGTAGTGCCGCCGATCATGTTGATCTATTCACGTAAGCGTCGAAGGTAAAGACGGGGATCGCGCAATGTTAGGATTGGGTTTGGCTACTTCTCATGCCCCTTCCATGTTTCGGGGTCTAGAGCACTGGGCTTCCATTCATCGGGTGCTGACCAACGGTGTTCCTCAACCTCCAGAGATCGAGAACGAGACTTCGGAAGTTCTCCGAGATTATATCGATAGAATCAAAAAAGGCTTCGACGCCTTAAAGAAACAAATCGAAGCATACAAGCCTGATGTTCTACTGGTCGTCGGCGACGACCAAGCAGAAGTCTTCACTGAAGCGAACATGCCCCCCTTTTGCCTGTTTACTTGTAGCGAGGTTCATGGCTCGATCAACATCTCGTTGATCGAGGAGCCGGAGGATGAGAACCATATTACGCTCCGCTGTCATTCTGAATTGGCCCTTTATCTTCTGAACGAGCTGACTCGCAACGGATTTGAAATTTCTGAGAGCAAAGACTCATTCCCCTTCATGTAAACGCCTATTTTCCGCCGATGCCCACCGCGCGAACGTGTTATGAGTTAGGTCGGTCCATCACGCAAGCGCTCAGCGGTCGACCGGAAAGGGTTGCGATAATGGCATCAGGCGGACTTTCCCATGACCCGAGAGGACCGCGCGCGGGGTGGATAGATTCTGCTTTGGATCGCTGGGTCTTAAAACAATTGGAATCGGCAAATGGTGAAGCGTTGTGTCATCTCTTCGAGTTCGATTCGGATACGTTGCGAGGTGGAACAGGAGAAATCAGAAGTTGGATCGTGGTTGCGGGCGCTTGCAGCGAAGCCCGGGCCACCATCGTCGATTACATTCCGGCTCATCACGCAGTGACGGGATTAGGATTTGCGTTTTTTAACCTTCCAGCATGAAGAAATTGAGTCCTACAAGGAAAGGTAGAAAGCGTGGCTAGACGCGCCGAGTCAAAAACTTCGCACTCAACGGTTGTAAACACCGGGCAAGCAGGCGTGCGCTATCGGCAAGAAGCTTTAGAATCTTTCTATGACGGCTTTAAAGCTGCGGGAATCGATTTCGCGGTTTTCTTGCCCGACAGCATGCTCGATGGTATTGAGCAGCTCATCATAGAGCGCGGCGGCATTGATACGTATCAGTGCTCACGGGAGGATGAAGGTGTGGCCATGGCCATGGGAGCCTTCTTGGTTGGTAAGAGACCGGTGGCGCTGATGGAGGGCTCCGGAATTGGGTTATCGGCTTTGATCCTAGCTCGCGGCATTGTCCAGAAAACTCCGACAATGCTGATTGTTGGTCACAACAGCACACTTGGCGAGCGCTACGATTATCACGGCGCGACGCGGCTCGTTGCAGAGCCAGTGCTCCGCGCTCTAAATATTCCATACCATGTTCTTTTCGACCCCAGCGAAATACGGACCGTTATTGTCGAGGCTCAAGAAACAATCGAAGGCCAACGCATCCCGGTGGGCGTATTAGTGCCAAGTCATGTCATCAGGAAATTTGGAGACGATCAATGAACCGTATCGAAGTCCTTCGATACATTGCCAGCCTGCGGAATGGTGATCCAATGATTATCAGTCCCGGCCTCGCTAATTATACGATCGCCGAAGAAAGGGACGAACCGCTGACCATCTATAATATGGATATACCGTACGCTACGCCCATGGCTCTCGGAATGGCCCTCGGTTGGCCGGAGCGGAGAATTATTTCCGTGGAAGGAGACGGGTCATTGCTTGCGGGACCGGGTGTATTAACGACCGTGGCTCGCTATCAACCTCAAAATCTTGCCATTTTCGTCTTTGATAATGGCGCCTATCTGACGACCGGTTCTGGCAAAGCTCCGACGACAACAGCGTTCGGCACTGACATCGAACAATTGGGACGAGCGGCTGGCATGAAAAATACCAAAACAGTACATACTTTTGACTCTGCTAAAACCGCGGTTAAGAGAGCTTTCACGGAGCCCGGACCCTGGTTAATCGTGGCGAAAGTAGACAAGCAAGATCGTCCCTCCCAGCGGACTCGATACCCACTTCCAATGTACGTCTACGAGGCCGGGATAAAATTTCATCGCGCGGCATCACAGGAGAAAACAGCTAAAAGGTGAAAGACCGAGAAAGATAAAAAGCTAGTGTAAAAAGGGAATTGTTATATGAATGGGCCTAACTTCCGTCGAATCTTAACATTGGGTCTTAGCATGTTCTTGGGACTCGCCGTGCGAGCAGAGGCTCAGGAGTGGAAGACGAAGTGGGATAAGATTTTGGCGGATGCGAAGAAAGAGGGAAAAGTCGCGGTGGCAGGACCACCAGGCACGGCCTACCGCAACGTTATGCGAGCATTCGAGAAGAAGTATCCCGAGATTATTCTCGAATACCAAGGATTTACTCCGTCGAACTTTACTGCGCGGTTTTCTAAAGAACGCCAAGCCGAGCAATATCTCTGGGACCTCTACATTACCGGACCTACCGGTTTCGACATTACAGCTAAAAAGGCGGGAGAGTTAGATCCTATCAAACCGCTCTTGATTCTTCCTGAGGTGCGCGACGAACGAGTATGGCTGGGCGGTTTTGAAAAAGCCTTTTTGGATTCGGAGAAGCAATATGTTTTTGCCTTTCAAGCACAGATCACGCCTCAAGTGCACGTTAACCGGGAGTTTATTCCGGAGAAAGATTTAAACAGCATTAAGGGATTATTAGATCCAAAATGGAAGGGCAAAATTGCTATTAATGACCCCAGAGTGGATGGAGCGGGAAATGGGCGGATCGCATTATGGGCGGGCCAGCTCGGCGAAGAATTTGTGCGTGCCCTGCTCAAACAAGACCTGGGTTTGACTCGCGATGACCGTCAGCTTGCCGATTGGCTCGCACGCGGAAAATATCCGATCGCGATCGGAATTGGCGATACCGAAATCCAAGAGTTGCAAAAAATCGGCCTCGGACTAAAAGTTGAGCCGCTTGGCGGCAAACTGGCTGAAGCGTGGCGTTTGAGCACCGGCTGGGGCGCGGTTCGACTGGTTAACAAAGCACCTCATGCTAACGCTGCTGCGGTTTTTGTAAACTGGCTACTGTCAAAAGAGGGACAAACCGCTTGGGCTACCATTGCTTCGAGACCGAGTCGTCGGACGGATGTTCCTCGGGTGGTCGGCCTTTCTCCCGAGCCTGGGGTCGATTACTTCGATATCGATCGCGAGGAGCGGGTGAACTTGCGAGATAAAGCACAGGAAATATCCAAGTCGCTCTTGCGGTGACGACAAAAAAAACCGTGCAGGTTTCCACAACGCGTGAGCGTTCAAAGGCGTGGCTATGAGTACGTTCGTCCGGCGGCCATGCAAGTTCATTGCGTAACGGCCGGGACAGGGTCTGCGGAGCACATGTTTGCATGATTCACACCGGTCCACCGCAGTTCTGACCTGGAACAAACTTTTTAAATCTGTCATTTCTCTATCCCCTATTCCTGGAGTCTGATCCGTTAGAGCTAACCTGTAGCGTTTTATAAACCGACAATAACAGTGTTTTCGCACCAAGATCAGTTCAACGTACAAAGTCTCATCCATTGGCTGGTGTTGGGAATCATTATGTTCATGG
>QHOM01000124.1 GCA_003218785.1 Verrucomicrobiota bacterium | reverse complement strand
GTGGTCTCATTGCCAGTTTCGCTACTCACCGGTTCACGCTTAGTCGCGAGCGAGAGAGCAGACGCCGCAATCGAAAGCGCGATTTCCATTCTTTTGTTGTTCAGTTCAGATCCGAAGCCGCCGATCGGTATCATCCGCCCCACACTTTTGCTGCATTCTACCAGAATAAGGTTCCGAACCTGCGCCACGCTGCCGCTACCATCGCGGATGATTTCCCTCGCGAGCGACGCGCAGAGTTTGATAAATTGGGGTATCCACTGCCGCCGGTTTTACAGGAGCACAAGCAGACGATGGCGAGACAGGGAAGCAGCGCATTATTGAGTCACTTGATGCCATACTTCGCTTTGTTGACGCCTAACCACCATTCCATGCACGTTTGCGAAGTCCGGCCCCGATCCGATCATCGCGGTCTCAATCTGATTTCCGATGCACTGCCGTTCGGTCGGCTGTAATACGGTGAGCCAAGCGCCGTCAGCAATGCGATTGGCTACGGCGAAATTTTATAGTCGTTCACACGATGCTGTAATTTGCGTTTACGATGAAGCTGGCAACGTGATTTCTTCGCCCCCCTCCATTGCAATAAGTCAGAAATACCAACAAAAATGGGCTTATCGCGCGCGAGATCGCGATTCCAACTCAACAACCCGTTGCCGAGCACGCGCAATGTGATGCGAATACTGAGGAGGGGCGAGCTCGATAAACTTGCGATAGCTCACTGCCGCTTCACGTTTCCGCCCCAAAGCATCCTCTGAATATGCCTTGTTCAACCAAGCCAGCGTATGTCGCTGGTCAATCGCGAGTGCACTGCAGTAACAGCTAATCGCTTCCTCCCGCCGACCCAACGCATGGAGCTCGATGCCCTTGTTGGTCCACGCGAACGTGTCTCGCGGATCAACGGCCAGCGCCCGGTCGTAGCACCCAATCGCCTCCTCATGCCGTTTGAGTTGAGTGAGTGTAGTGCCCTTGTTGTTCCACGCGAACGCGTTTTCGGGGTCAAGCGCCAGCGCCCGGTCGTAGCACCCAATCGCCTCCTCGTGCCGTTTGAGTTGAGCGAGCGTAGCACCCTTGTTGTACCAAGCCACCGCGTCTTGTGACTCAATCGCCAACGCTTGGTCATAACAACTTATCCCGTCTTCAAATCGCCCGAGGAGGCCAGCCAGCGCGTGCCCCTTGTTGTTCCAAGCTAGGTGGTCTCGCTGGTTAATCGCCAGTGCTTGGTCGTGGCAGCTAATTGCCTCTTCACCGCGATTGAGCTTAGCGAGCGCACGGCCCTTTTCGTTCCAAGCTATCGCGTCTCGCGGGTCAATCGTCAGCACCTTGTCGAAACAAGAAATCGCCTCCGCGAGTCGTCCGAGCTGGATGAGTACGGTGCCCTTGTTGCTCCAAGCTATAAGATTTCGCGGATCAATCGCCAGCGCGCGGTCGAGACACTTCATTGCCGCTTCCTGCCGACCGAGATTGGCGAGAGAGCTGCCCTTGTGGATCCAGAATCCTGCCGTTTTCTCCCCAACCTGCGGAGACTCAAGCTTCTTTCCTGTCGTGCGTTCCAGTATTGGCTCCAGTTCCGCCCGCAATTCCGCGAAGCTGCCGAACCGTTCTGCCGGCTTTGGACGCAGACATCGCTCAATGACAGAGCGCAAAAAACCGCCCACCCGTGGCAGGCGACAAGTCATCTGGCGCTTGTAGATGCCGCGCAGGTAGTCTTCCAGATTTCCCTGATACGGCACCCAGAAGGGTGGCACAGGGCTTCCTGCTGCCATTTGCCACAGCACAAGACCGAAGCTGTAAATGTCGCTGCGGACGTCCGCCTGCTCACCCCGATACACCTCCGGTGGCATGTAGCCTGGAGTTCCGCATCTTAGCTTTCCGTCCCTCTCTACCAAACTGAAACCAATAGTCTCTTCGTCTCTTCGCCACGCAGAGGCAGGTTTAACACGTCCCGCAACCCAAGCCGCTTCGGCTGCCTGTGCCAATCCAAAGTCACTGATCTTAAGCGTCCCATCTTGAGTGATGAGAATGTTGGTAGGCTTAATGTCGCCGTGGAACTCGATGCCGCACCCCTGGATGTGTTCCATGCCAACACAAAACTGGACCGCCCACTTGAGGCTCTGGGCGGTTTCGAGCGGGCAGCCCGCGTAATCGAGATGGTCAGCTAAGTTCACCCGCCCACGTGCGTCTGGAGCGACGTAATCCATCTCAACGAACAATCGACTGTAGACCTTCTCGACCCACCTTGCAGGCAGGATGAACGGGTGTCTGTCGAGGTTCACCCACAAGAGAGCTTCCTTTTTGAATGCCTCAAGCCCCGCTCCGTCGGTCAGCAATTCGTCCCTGATCGTCTTCAGAGCACATGCGCTTTCCGTTACGCGGTTGAATGCGAGGTAAACAACCCCGAAGCCGCCTTGCCCCAAAACTCGGTTAATTTCGTATTTCCTGCCGATGACATCGCCCGTCTTGTAGAATTTTGGTTCCACTCTAGCCTGCACGTTTCGATATTTCCGCCCTGCAGGGTTTTGAATCTCCGGCGGCTCGCGCTTCCTGCCGAAGAAATTTTCAAAGAAGCTTTTCATTTTCCTGCCGCGTCGAGCGTCAGTTCTCGTTGTGATTGCCCTGGCGTGATGTTCGTTCGAACATCACGATTTCTCATGAGCGCGGTCTAAAAGTCGGCGAACCCTTTCGCGGTGTTCTGCCATCTGCCTTTTACGTTCAGTTTCAACGATCGGACCAAACTCCTTCTCGACGAGTGAAAGTTTTTCTTCGTTAAGGCTCTGGAACTTTTTGAAGCACCTGTAATCAGTCGGGCACACCAATAAATATGTAACAATGGCTGACGCTGGAATTGGACCACAGTGGCAGACTTCGACCCACGGAATCACAGGTCCCGCCGTGCCTTCCTTGTTCTCTGGGTACGGAATCAGTTTGCCTTGCAATTTCTTTCTTTCTATTCCGAGCAAGAGAGTGACTGGCTCATAATCGCCGAGGAATTGCTGCCATTTGAAGGCTTCGTCGAGGACCTTGTATTCAGGCTCCGTTGTGAAATCGAAGAGCGATACTGCCCCGAGTTGTTGACAAGCGTAAGGTTTTCCCCAGCGGTCAATTCGCCCATCGTTCGGCTTGATCACGCGATCCGTCCAAATTCGGCGGTAATGCTGCGCACCAGTACTATGCCACAGCATGCCATTGCGCAGTTCCTTGAAGAGGGGATGCCCTGTTTGAATTTCCGCCGAAGCGCTCATTGATAGGTCTGGACGTACGAGAGCATGAGGCAGATCAAATACCTTCGCCTTTCTGCTACCATTATTCGCGCATTTCTTCTAGTTCCATTGCGAGGGTGGTTGAGCTCAGGATGTTTGGCAAAGAACTCATCTTCGTTGCGTTTCACTTGCTCGCTCTGCGCGTTGTAATGAACAACGACGCGGATGTCGGGCGGAGCGGGTGGGTGCAGCTTGAAATGTCCGGTTTGTGCGCTTCCGCCAAGTCCCACCAGCCAAATTGAGAATGCGGTCAGTCCTCGCTTTTGACACAACATCTTCAGGACTTCGCGAGGGAACGAATTACCTTTCCAGCTTAAACGCCACGGTCGCCAGCGGCGGCAAATGAATCATGATCGAATGTTCGCGGGCCATCCACGGAACATTCTCGCTGCGGACGCCGCCGTAGTTTCCCACGTTGCTGCCGCCATACGTCTCCGCATCGGTGTTAATGATCTCACGCCAGGATCCGGACTCGGGCACACCGAGCCGGTAATTGTAGCGCACCAGCGGCGTGGCGTTCACTACGAACGCAATCGTCTCGCCGTCGCGCGATTTGCGCAGAAACGAAACGACCGAGTTCTCGGCGTCGTGAAAATCGATCCAATCAAAACCTTCATAGGTGTCGTCGAGCTGCCAGAGCGCAGGTTCGCTTTTGTAAATGTAGTTCAAATGTTGCGCTAACCGGCGTAATCCGTCGTGCCGGGGCAGTTGTGCCAAATGCCAGTCGAGACCCACGTCGTGGTTCCATTCGTTGCGCTGGCCGAATTCACTACCCATGAAGAGCAACTTTTTGCCGGGATGCCCGTACATCCACGCCAGAAACATCCGGAGATTGGCGAACTTCTGCCATTCGTCTCCGGGCATCTTCGATAATAAGGAACGTTTGCCGTAAACAACTTCGTCGTGGCTCAGCACGAGAATAAAGTTCTCCTGGAAGGCGTAGAGCAGCGAGAACGTAATGTTGCCGTGATGATAGCGCCGGTAAATCGGGTCGATGCTCATGTATTGGAGAAAGTCGTGCATCCAGCCCATGTTCCATTTGAACCCGAACCCGAGGCCGCCGAGGTAGGTCGGACGCGATACGCCGGGCCAAGCGGTTGATTCCTCGGCGATGGTCATGATCCCGGGGAACCGCTCATAGCAAACTTCATTGAAGCGTTTCAAAAAATAGATGGCATCGAGGTTCTCGCGCCCCCCGTACACGTTCGGGATCCATTGCCCTGGTTGTCTCGAATAATCGAGGTAAAGCATCGAGGCCACCGCGTCCACGCGCAGACCGTCGATGTGATATTTGTCGAGCCAGAAGAGGGCGTTGCCGATAAGGAAATTGCGGACTTCGGGGCGGCCATAATTAAAAATGAGCGTCCCCCAATCCTGATGCTCACCCTGGCGCGGGTCCATGTGTTCGTAGAGATCGGTGCCGTCGAACTCGGCCAAGGCGTACGCATCTTTCGGGAAATGCGCCGGCACCCAGTCCATGATCACGCCGACGCCGGCTCGGTGACATGCGTCGATGAAATGACGAAACTCATCGGGCGAGCCGAAGCGGCTGGTGGGCGCGTAATAATTGGTGACTTGATAACCCCAGGAGCCTTCAAACGGATGCTCCGCGATTGGCAGCAACTCGATGTGAGTGTAACCCATCTCCAGCACGTATGGCACCAGAGTCTCGGACAGTTCGAGATAACTGAACTGGCGTCCTTCATCCGCGTGACGACGCCATGAGCCGAGGTGTACTTCGTAAATGCTGACCGGACTCTTCGGCCAATCCCGTCTCCGCCGCGATTCCATCCACTCGGCGTCGCTCCATTGATAACGGTCGAGATTGTAAACGAGAGAACTGGTCGATAATCCGTGCTGATTAAAAAAGGCGAATGGATCGCTCTTAAGCAGAAGCGCGCCCGTCTGGGTGCGAATTTCGAATTTGTAATGCGCGCCTTCAAGCACGCCGGGCAAAAATAATTCCCAGACGCCGCTGCCAACGAGTTTGCGCATGGGATTGACGCGGCCGTCCCAACCGTTGAAATCGCCCGCCACGCTGACACGTTGCGCATTTGGCGCCCAGACCGCGAAGTAAACGCCGGCCGCATCGCCGATAGTGCGCAGGTGTGCGCCAAACTTTTCGTAAATCTGCCAGTGCTGTCCTTCGCCGAACAGATGCAGATCGACCTCGCCCATGATCGGGCCGTACTGATAAGGATCGCGCGTCAGAGACTCCGAGCCGTCCCACGCTGTAAGGCGCAGATGGTAATCAAGGTCGCGCCTAGCTCCCAGCACAGTTGCGCAGAAGAAACCGTCGCGGTGGATTTTCTCCGCCGCGATCGGATCTTTTAGCTGTTGATTTAGGACAATGTCGATTTTTCGCATGTCGGGCCGGAAAACACGGATCTCCAAATCGTCGCCTACGCGGTGTGGTCCCAGGACGCGGAACGGATCGGAATGTGTTCCGGTGAGAAAACTGGTCAATTCGTCGGGCGGCAATCCGGCGATTTGGAAAGGTTTCATGGTTTGTTCAACCTAGAAGGTGCAGCCCGCTTTTCAATCGAGCGAATCCGAAGGGGCGTTGGGGCCACACTCCCTCCGCCAGCCAAATTTTAGCCACAGATAAACACAGATTTACACGGATACTGGTTAAGACGTGACGGCAGCGCGATTTTCTCCTTCCCCGTCTGCGTCCCATCTGTGTTACTCCGCGGCTCGATGACAAAGAATAATGCGATTTTGAGCTTGACCGAAAATTTTGATTCGCTTGAAATCCGTTGCGGGTTGACCTTGTATGAGGACAACTTGGAATCGGATTCATAACTGATTCGTTCTGTGACTGCAGCGCAGGCGGGTCTAACAACTCGCCTGCGTTTTTTTGAAATAGATCCTGCCCACCGATGAACGTGGATTTGCACAGATTCCCGAATCCTGAACCTCAAGACGTGAAGCCTGAAGCCTTTTCGCCATCTGTGTTTCATCTGCATCAATCTGTGGGGCTCTAATAAATGAGGGTTTGATCAACAACATGCCAGGGAACACGCGATCTACCTCCGATCCGCGATAGATAAAAGAAGGAGCATTATTACCATGGCCAAAGTCGTTAAAGTCATCGAACTGATGTCACAATCGTCCAAGAGCTGGGAAGACGCCGCGCAGGGCGCGGTGAAGGAAGCCTCGAAAACATTGCGGAATATTCGCTCGATTTACATCAAGGAATTCACCGCCGAAGTGGACAACGGGAAAGTGAGCAATTATCGCATAAACGCCAAAGTCACGTTTGATTTGGAAACCGAACGGGGGAAGTCGCGCGGGTAACCCCACGAATAAATTCGAGGCCCACGTCTGGTTTCAGACTTGACTGTGGATTTGTCTAGGTCAAGTTAAGGTGGGCTGTCCTCAAGCGAGGTCAACCCATACATATAGATTCAGATCTGTTTAACAGACGCGGGCGGGTCTAATCACTCGCCCGCGTTCTTTTTCTATCGCTGGTGGTAAGCGTTCGCGCCCTTTGTAACGAGAACCAAAAGCAGTAGGCGGTAGCGCTGCTTATTTCTTCGGCCTGAGCAGGGGAAACAGGATGACGTCGCGAATCGATTCTGCGCCAGTGAGTAGCATGGTGAGCCGATCGATTCCGATGCCAAAGCCGCCGGCCGGCGGCATGCCATACTCGAGCGCGAGCAGAAATTCTTCGTCGATCTTTTGCGTCTCTTCGCCTGCCTGTTCGAGCAGACGCTGACGTTGCAGAAGCGGATCGTTTAACTCGCTGTAGCCCGGCGCGATCTCCGTTCCATTGATGATGAGCTCGAAAACGTCGACGAGCGAATTGTCCTCGGCGTTTTGTTTTGCCAGCGGCACCAGCTCTTTGGGACAATGGGTGACGAAGAGCGGATCGACCGTCGCTTCTTCGATCAACTTTTCAAAGACATGCTGGGTGACTTCGAAGTCGGCCAGTTGCGCCAAGATTTCCACTCCCAGTTCTTGCGTGGCGCGGTCGCGTCGCTGTTTGCTCGATAGCTCGAACCAATCTTTTCCCGCAACTTCGCGCACTAAATCGTGATAGCGCGCGCGGCGCCACGGCCGTTTCAGGTTGACCCTGCGCGCGATTTTGCCATCGGCGTCGTGATGCTCGATTGTCAGCGAGTCGCAAATCTTCTCGGCCAAGTAACAAATGAGTTCTTCGACGAGATTCGCCATCTTTTCAAAATCGGCATACGCCCAATAAGCTTCGAGCATGGTAAATTCCGGGTTGTGTTTTCGTGAGATGCCTTCATTCCGGAAGTTGCGGCTGATCTCGAAGACCTTGTTGAACCCGCCTACGAGCAAGCGTTTCAAATAAAGCTCCGGCGCGATGCGCAGATACAGATCGAGGCCGAGCGCCTTGTGATGAGTGCCAAACGGTTGGGCAGCGGCGCCACCGGCAACGCTTTGCAAAATCGGTGTCTCCACTTCCAAAAAACCGCGCTCTTCGAAGAAACGGCGGGCTTCCCGCACAATCATGATCCGTTTCTCGAAAACGACGCGCGAACGCTCATTCGTGAGAAGATCGAGGTAACGCTGGCGGTAGCGTGCCTCGATGTCCTGTAATCCGTGCCATTTTTCTGGGAGCGGCCGCAAAGCTTTCGCCAGTAACTGGAACGTGCGCACTTTCACGGTCGGTTCCCCGCTTTTAGTGAGAAAGCATATGCCCTCAATGCCGACGAGATCACCAATATCGAGCAGGCGAAAAAGATCGACCAATTCAGCGCCGACTTCTGTCGCGTGAATATAAATCTGAATCCGCCCCGTAGCATCGCGCAGGTCGAGAAAGTGGCTTTTGCCCATGTCGCGGTGCGCGGTGATGCGGCCAGCCGCGCGAAGGGCGTCACCCTCTTTGAATTTTTCGCGCACCTCCGCGATAGATCCGCTTGGCTCGAAACCGGCCCCGAATGGCTCGACTCCTTTCGATCGAAGCGCGTCGAGTTTTTTGCGCCGCAGTGCGATCAGCTCATTCTCTTCGTCCATCATCGGCGAGCGAATGTAAAGCGCCGCGCGGAAATGAACAGCCTGAAAGAAGCGTTAGCTTTGCCAGGTTAAATCGTGAATCGTTGAAGCGTTAAACCGTTAAAAAAGTTACAGGGTTTGCAAAGTTACAAAGGTCGAGTCTCGGTTGTAACGATGTAACCTTTTTAACCTTTCGCCTCCTATCGGCAATATTGGGTTTGCCAACGAAATATTGACAATGAGATAGTTGCCGGAGCGCTACGCCGATCTTTCGTCGGCGTGGTGCCACACACAAATGCCTGTCGATTTACCGGAAACAACTTCGAAGATGGGAGGACCACTGGTAAAGCAGTTCTCCGTTTTTCTGCCGAACAAGGTGGGAGCAATGCTGGACATTGTGAAGCTGCTCAACACTCAGAACACTCACGTGGTAGCCCTGAGCGTGTCTGAATCCACCGACTCGGCCATCGCTCGGATTATCGTGAGCGACCCAGGTCGCGTAGAGAAATTGTTTCGGGAAAAAAACGTCGCTTTTGGGGTTTGCGAAGTGGTGGTGGTGGAAGTGCGAGAAGTGGCCACACAGCTGGTGAAGCTGCTCGCCGCGTTGGTGATGGCTGAAGTCAATGTGCATTTCACGTATTCCTTGCTCATACGGCCGCGCGGCTTTGCCGCGATCGCCCTCCATGTCGACGATACGGAATGCGCTTCTTCAGTACTGATGGGTGAAGGATTCAAAATGTTGAGCCAGAACGATATTTCCCGGTAGGCGTAGCTCCACGACGATGGAGTAATGATCATTCATTCATCTCTTCATCGCACCGACACTCCGTGACTGCAGGAGTTGACAGCTTTGCGAAAGCGCGTTTACAGAAACGGGTCTACCGCCTCATGCGAAGTCTTCTCTCACGCGCTACGCAGGTCGATCCGAGTTTCAGCGTTGGGCTCGGCTTGATCGTCATTCTGGCGGTGGCGGAGATCCTCGCCGCAATCTTTTACTACGTTGGCGGGGCTCGCGCTGCTCGAACATCGACACAGGCAATCACTGCAACTGTGGTCCGCCCTCCGGCTTCCGCCGCTTCTGCAACACCGGCACCGGTATCGCAGTCAGAGTTTTCGTGGAAGGCGGCGACCCCGGCCCCATCGCTGGTTGATCAGCTGCTGCGAGAAGGCGTCGAACTACGCGACCGGGGCGACACGACAAATGCGCTGGCCCGGTTGCAGGAAGCATTGGAAAGCGAGCCAAACAACGCAACAGTGCTCGAGGAAATAGCCAAGACCTATGAATCAATGCAACTCTTCGACCGTTCGAATGAGATGTGGCGCAAGCTTCAGGAAATGGGCCCGTCGGCTGGCGCGGCGTATGAATTGGCAGACCGGCGCTTGAAGCTGGGGGTGCCCACTCCAGCTCCAGCCGAAGCTGGTATGACGAGCGCGGTACTCGGGACCACCGCCTCACGCAAGGATGTTGCCGGCATCCCGGAGGGTTCCACCTTCGGGATTACCGAAGTCAAAACGACGGAAACGCCCGACCCCGACGCAGAGACTAACCTGACGCTCCGGATCGGCATAAGAAAACAGCCCAATACCGCAATTGATCACACCAAGGTGAAAATTCAGGTGTTCTTTTACGACACTGTGAATGACAAAGATATTAAGCTGACTGACGCTGACGTGAACTACGAATGGGTAACACCGAAGCACGATTGGACGGACACAAACCCGGAGATACTCTCTGTGAATTATCTGCGCCCGAAAATGAGGGGCGTCTCATCTGAGGCAGCACTTTCTGAGACGGCGTCAGCGGTCAAACCGGGACAGAAGAGTCGGACGACGAAGGCAGGTTCTTTGGCAGGAGCTGGTGAGCGAAGGTATTTGGGGTACAGGATTTTGGTTTATTACAATGATAAATTGCAAGCCGTTCAGGCGGAACCGGCACGGCTGCTGCAGCTTTTTCCTCCTACAGAGAGTACCTCGTCACCGTGATGTAATGCTCAGCATGCACCGCGACGCGACATCAGCAAACAACTGGTGCGACGGCGAGAGAATACAACAGGGAACGATTGCAGGTTGCGAGGGAACGCGGTGGCGAAGCTACCAAACCAGAACGGGCGCCAATTTTTTATGCTACCAATTGCGTTATTTTACCGTGTGATAAAATATATCCTGCTGGTTGCATGCGTTTTCCTCTTTGCGGTCACAGGAGAAGCGCAAATTCAGGTGGACCTGAAATTCAAGCGATTGCAGTACATCGCTTACGAGCCGGTGGTAGCCACACTTGCCATCACCAATCTGGCCGGACGCGATGTGGACCTTCACGGTGCCGACGGGCAGTCGTGGTTTGGATTCGAGTTGACTGGAAGCGAAGGTCAGCCGATTCCGCCCATCGCCACAGATAACACGCAACCGCCCTTGAAAATTGAAGCCGGGCAAAAGGTCACACAGCGGATCAATCTCACTCCGCTTTATCCGGTGCAGGATTTCGGCACCTATCACGTTCGTGCGCACATTTATTTCGCGGATTTGGAAAAGTTTTTTTATTCGGGAACGCGGGTTTTCGAAGTGACCGATGCGCGGCCGATCTGGCAGCAGACAGTCGGAATTCCCGACGGCGTTGCCGCGCCTGGGAACGCGCGCACCTACGCGCTGCTCACAAACCGCTTTCCAGACCATACCTCTTTGTATGTACGCGTGCAGGACAGGGACAGCGGAACCGTCTATGCTACTTATTCGTTAGGCCGGACCATCGCTTTCGAGGAACCGCAGGCGGAAATCGATCGCGCGAATCAATTGCATGTTCTTCATTGCGCGGCGCCACGCGCCTGGTCCTATTCGCGCATTGGCTTGAACGGTGAACTGCTTGCGCACTCTTCTTTCATGGAAACAAAAACGCGCCCACGTCTTGTGCACGCCGCTAATGGCGACGTAGCGGTGCGCGGCGGTGTGATCGAGGCGCCAGCTGCGCAAACCGCACGCGGCACGACGCCGAAACTTTCGGACCGCCCGCCTGGGTTGCCCAAAGATGACCGGTAATGCCAACAAAATTTTGCCGATTGCGTCTATTTATTGCCGGTTTGTCGATTGTTATCCTGACCTGCGGCACTTCCTCCGCGGCACAGGCAAGCCGTGATTCTCAAAGCGGCGGCTCGTCCACGATTGTGTGGCTATCGCGTCGTCATGACCCGGGAGAGCGATGTCTTTGTCCCCTTGCCGACGCGGGTTGCGATCGCGAACTCGTATCGCAACGCTATTTTCGTTTGTATCCATTTCAACTCGACACAACGGGCCGGTGCAGATGGCATCGAGACATATTTTTACAGCCGCGACAGCCTGCCGCTCGCCTCAGCCGTCCATTATTTTGTCGCAGGCGGCGCGCCTTCGCCGAATCGCGGAGTGCGGCGCCGCGGTTACTATGTTTTGCGAAAGACAAAGGTCCCGGCAGTACTCGTGGAGTGCGGCTTCCTTACCAACCCAACCGAAGCGGCATACGCCCAGAATGCTACCTACCAACAAAAACTCGCCGAAGAGATTGCTGCCGGAATCCGCGGGCGTTTTTCGGTGACCAGTGCCTTGAGCCCGACACGAGTGGCTACTGCCGAAAGTATTCCACTCCAATCGTACATCGATCAAACGAACGTGCGTGGCTCCGAGCGCTCTCGATCAAAACGTTCACACAAGAAACGCTCAAGCTCTAAGTCGTCGAAGAAGAAGAAATCATCGAAACCACTCGACTCCAAATCGAGCGCAACGCCGAAAGAGGGGGAGGGCTGATTGGACTCGCCAATTCTAACTTCGGCGCAAATGCGAGACGCGGAAAAGGCGGCTTTCGCGCGGGGCGTCGAAGTCGAAGCGTTAATGGATCAAGCAGGCGCGGGCGTCGCGCGAGCAGTCCGCAAATTTTTTCCCAGCCCTGGGACGTGCATCCTTTTCGCCGGAAAAGGTCATAACGCAGGCGATGCGCTGGTCGCCGCGCAATGCTTGCGACGCAGCGGATGGAAAATCGAAGTCCGCCTCGCCTTCAAAGAGAGCGATTGCAGCGGCCTCATGCGCAAAAAGCTGGAAAGCTTGCGTCGCAGGCCAACCGAGATTTTGGGTGCGCGACCACAGGAAGGTGTAGACTTCGGCATCACCCTTGTCGAGCTTTGGGCAGAGGTCGCCGATCAGTTGTCGGCTGCACAGGACGCAGTGGCGGAAGAAACATATCTGGGCAACGCTTCTCCAATCATCGTTCTCGATGGCTTGCTTGGGTTGGGCGCCAAACCGCCCCTCCGCGAACCCGTGCGCACAGCCTGCCGGCACATCAACGAGCTACGCCGGAAGAATGGCGCTTATGTTTTCGCGGTGGATCTTCCGACCGGTCTCGATGGCGAATCTGGCAAAGCCGATCGCGACTGCGTAATCGCGGATTTCACAGTCACGATCGGATTCGCAAAGCCGGGTCTGGTGGCGGATGGCGCGCTGAACCATGTGGGCAGGCTGGAGGTTGTGCCGCTGGAGCAGCTGCCACCGCAGGAAAAAAAAACAAAGGAAATCATCGCCAGCGCGCCGGCTTTTCGCGGCTTGCTCCCGAGACGTGAATACAGCGCATACAAAAATCAATTTGGTCGCATTGGTGTAGTAGCTGGCTCCAAGGGATTCGTCGGCGCAGCTCTGATGACGTCGCAGGGGGCGTTGCGAGCAGGCGCAGGTTTGGTCGAAGTTTTTGTTCCGGAAGAAATCTACGAGATCGTTGCCAGCGCCGCACCCATGGAAGCGATGGTGAAGCCGCTCCGGTTTTACCGCGATTTGCTCAAAGAAAAAACGGATGTCTGGGCCTTGGGACCTGGTCTTGGAAAATCACGTGCAGCTGAGGTTCTCGAACTGATTGAAAAAGCGAAGCAACCAATGGTGATTGATGCCGACGGGCTCAACATTTTGTCAGAAAAAACCTCAGTGCTCAGGCGTTGCAAAGGCGAACGGCTACTCACGCCGCATCCGGGCGAGATGAAACGCCTTTTCCCAAGCCAGAAAGAGCCGCGGGCTAAAACGGCTACGAAATTCTGTCACCGTTTTCCGGTAACACTTTTGTTAAAAGGCAGCCGAACGATTGTGGTGGAACGTGATCGCCCGTTGAGCTATAACACAACCGGCAATCCGGGAATGGCCACCGGCGGAATGGGCGATATTCTCACCGGTGTCTGCGCCGGTTTGGTGGGACAGGGTCTATCTCTTTACGATGCGGCGCGACTCGGCGCGTGGGTATGCGGGCGCGCCGCGGAGATCGCGATTTTCAATGACGGCCAAAGCGAGCAATCGTTATTGCCTTGCGATGTCCTCAATCATCTGGGCGATGCGTTTAATGAACTTAGAAGTTAAATGTTAAAAGAGTTACAATGTTACATCGGCACCGCTTTGACAATTTAACGATTCAACGATTTAAGATGGCGAAGCCATGAATCTTCAAACCGAAAAAACCGAGGAATACAAGGCGCCATCCACCGAGACCGCTTGGAGCCGGGTGAAAAAAGCACTTGGCCCAGTCGCAGTAGTTGGCGTCGTGATCGCAAAGTTCTTTGCGAAACTGAAGTTTGTTCTGCTGCCGCTCCTGAAATTCCTGCCTATCCTGCTCAAGTCGGGCGGCACCATGCTGCTGATGGTCTGGGTCTACACTCGGCTCTGGGGCTGGCAATTCGCGCTCGGATTTGTCCTGCTCTTGTTCGTGCACGAATCCGGTCATTTGCTCGTCGCCAAAAAATTCGGCCTCAAAGTCGGCGCGCCTGTTTTCATTCCGTTCATGGGCGCGTTCATTGCGCTCAAGGAAGCGCCGCGCAACGCTTGGATGGAGGCATGCGTGGGAATAGGCGGCCCAATGCTGGGCAGCTTTGGCGCATTGGTCTGCAACGCCTTGGGCGAAATGTTCGCCGCACCGCTGTTTATCGCGCTCGCCTGGTTTGGCTATTTTCTAAACCTTTTCAATCTGACGCCGGTAGGAATGCTGGATGGCGGACGCATCGTAACCGCGTTGTCTCGCTGGCTTTGGTTGCCCGGGTTCGCCCTGCTCCTTTGGTTCGGGTGGAAGTATCCGAATTTTATTGTCTGGTTGATCATACTTTTGTCGCTGCCCCGGATTTACTCGCTCTTCCGCAAACGAACGGAGGAAGAGCAACGGTACTTCGAAGTCACGCCATCGCACCGTTGGACAATGTCGATCTTGTACTTTGGTCTGATTGCGGTGTTGCTCTTTGGAATGCACGTGGCGCAGCAGGATCTAAACAAATACGGTGTGCGTTCCCACGGCCACGGACGAGACGCGATTGTGCAGTAATCAAGACGCTGTCGCCGCAAAGACTTTCTCCGGTTCGATCCCGATTCTTTTCAGGATCGACAGGAAACGTTTATCCGAACGAAGGGGTACGAATTCAGGCGCGATGCCAACGCTGTGCAACGATGACGAGCGCTGCTCACACGCGCGTTCGAGTTCGCGAATTGCGTCATCATGCGCTCCCAGTGCGACATGCACGTGCGCAATTGCATCGCCCGGCCGATAGCCCCAGCCCGCGATGGCCGCTTCGAGCGTTTGCAGCGCTTCCTTGCGGCGGTTCATGCGCGCATAGGTGATCGCCAGACCGAACCCTGGTCTGCCGGTGAAATCATGTGCCTTTTTATAAAGTGCAATCGCATCATCGAAGCGTCCCATCTC
>QHOM01000123.1 GCA_003218785.1 Verrucomicrobiota bacterium | reverse complement strand
TTTGCGCGCCCGAGTTCATCGCCATCGCGCGCGATGAGCGCGACTTTTCCGCCTGCAGCGCAAATTTGCCGCGCAAGCACGAGGCCAAGTCCGCGTGATCCGCCTGTGATGACGAAGATCTTGTTCCGTAAAGAAAAGCGGTGTGTTCGGATCAGGCGCAGAACCAACCAGGCGACGAAGAGGAGGGCTACTGCGAGTGACAGGACACGAAGCATGATTCTCCAGATTACCCAGATTAGAACGGATTAAAACTGTAGCGGCCCGAAAGCATTCGGGGTCGCTCGAACTCTCCGGAAAAGAAATGCGACGCTCCCTCGCCTTCGCAAAGCTTCGGCGTGGCAGGCAGAGCGCCGCTACAAATTGAATCAGCCGTGTTTGCGATTAAAGCGTGCGACTTCGCGGGCGGTCTCGCGCTCGATGGCGCGCTGCCGTTTTTCCAGTAGAGCTTCAGAACGACCAGAGCACGTCCGGCGACCTGCGTTTCACCGTAAAGCTTGTCGATCTCCTCTCGATGCAGCAAAAGCTTGCGGACGCGTTTTGCAGCTGGAATTTCGTGGCTGGCGCGTTCGTACGGTTGAATATCGGCGTTATAAAGAAAGGCTTCGCCATTTTCAATTCGCGCAAAAGCATCGCTAATATTTGCCTTGCCCGCGCGGATGGATTTAACCTCGCTACCCCTCAACTCGATGCCCGCTTCGTAGCGCTCGAAAACGTGATAATCGCGCAGTGCTTTGCGATTGACGATCGACTCAGCCGCCATATTGTACAGTCGCCGCGGCGACCAACCCTTTCTCGCTCGACGATTAGGCGCCGTCCGACAAACCGTGAAGCGGTTCGTAAGTCAATTTCCCCGCGACGATTTCCTTAAGCGCAATATCAGTGAGCGACATGCGGGGAGTCGTCTCCACCATCGGTCGATGTCCCAAGCCGAGCTGACGCACGCGCTTGGAGACAACGTTGATCAGAAGTTGCTGATTCGGGATCACCTGAGCTGCTTCCTGGAGGAGTTGAGTCGTCATATGGCGCAAGAAACGAACGGGGCGGGATGTTTCCGTCGGGAATTGAAGAATGACCGGCACGCTGCCTGCGATGCCGGATGGAGTAAGTTGCGGGGCGAGCATAGTAAAAAACGAGTGTTGACTTTCCAAGCAAAGCCACTGCTTGTCAATGGATTTGTTCTTGCCAATCGTGCCAATGCATAGCCCTTCCGGAATCGACGAGTGAGCCGGGCTCGGCATCGAATTCTTAACAATCGAACTCAACACGACTCATTTGCGATGCCATTGGCCGACCCAAGTGCCCCATCCGTAATATCCAAACGGAAGGAGCCGGCCCTCGGATAGAAGGACGTCAACCTGCGCCCGGAGCGGCGCTGCTTTTGCCGGTCCAAAGTAATCGTCGATCACCAGCCAGCAGCCGTCATTTAGCAGGTCACCGTAGCAATCGAGGTCCCGGCGCACATTATCGTCGGCGTCAAAAATGAACAGGCCCACATCGCCGCTGCTCAACCGGTGACGAACTTCGAAGATAGTTGCTTCGTCGAAGGAGCGCCCGTTGATCAAAGTAACGTCTCCCGCTACGCCGAATCGCGCGAGATTTTTTCGCAAATCCTTGATGATATCCCTGCTCGACAGCCGAAAGTGTTTCAACTGTCCTCCGGCTTCGATGCTCACTATCTTTTTTTTTCGTGCACGGGACTCGCGTGCGCCAAACGCGGCGGCGACTGTTGAGCCACCAATGTAGGGACCAATCTCGAGAATATTTCCCGCGCTGAACTTGGCGAAGTGGTAGATGAGAAGCAAGACATCCATATGTAACATCGATGCGGCGCGACCAACTTTCTCGAGCCGATGTCGTACCTCATCACTGCGATATTCCATGAGCTTGTACATCAGCTCGAGCATCTGATCGGCGTGCACAGAATCGTTCAAAACAGAATCGGGCTGAGAAAGCACGCGGCGATCTTACTGGCATGATATGACAGCGCAAGCCGCAGGGCGACCCACGCGCTTCGCTTGCCCCTTTTCGGCTCTTCGCCAAAACGCTGTTCCTGTAAAACTAGAAAGAACTAATTTGTTCGACAAAAGTTCGCGGGCGCCACGACGCCGCCACGTCCCCCTTGCCAGGCGTCGCAAAATACGCGAAGTAAGGACGCGCGCCGCCTTGGCGCGCAAGATCTGACGGAGCAATTCGGGCTGTGGCTCAGCTTGGTAGAGCGCCTGGTTCGGGACCAGGAGGCCGTGGGTTCAAATCCCACCAGCCCGATGTGATTACCAATGGCTGAAGAATGTTTTATTGTTACGTGTTGCGCAGCCAGAAAACCGGACGACGCTACGTCGGTTCTTGCGAGAATTTGACTGAGCGCATTCGCCGCCACAACGCTGGTGATTCCAAGGCGACGAAACATGGAGTGCCGTGGGTTCTAGTCCACAGGGAAAGCTTTGCCACTCGCTCCGAAGCAGCGCAACGCGAGCGATATTACAAAACGGGACGAGGTAGAGATGATCTCGAGAGGATATGGTAGAGCGGTCGCCGCGGCGACAGGCCGTGGGTTCAAATCCCACCAGCCCGATAATCTTTGTTGCGAAGCAGCGGAGCATTTAGGCTCTTCCCGCATTTTCTCTTAAAGTGAACGAGGCTGTTTTCACGACGATCGCGATTACGGGATTCACCGTTGCGTTTTTTCATGCGGCCATTCCCACGCATTGGCGGCCGTTCGTGCTGACCACACGCGCCCAACGGTGGAATCATGCCAAGGCGTTCGCAATCACGGCGCTCGCCGGGAGCGACCATGTGATTTTCACCGTTTTTTTTGGGTTTGCTCCTTACGCTGTTTGGGTTCGCGTTACACGAGAAGATCGGAAACGCCTTCCCGGTGATCGCTGGCGGAGCGCTTCTCCTCTTTGGTCTGTTTTATTTGTATCGCCAACTGAGCGGCAAAGTTCACGGGCACCGCCGAGCACCTGGCGAGAGTCCGCAAGTTCACGCAGCACACCTTGCATTGAATGAAGATCAGAATAATGGGATGCAAAGCTGTCGTCGGTTTCCACCCGGGTTGCCATTACCAGCTTGTTGGCGCGGCTGACTTTTTCGCCGTGCGAAAGTTTCGTCCCGTTTTATGTGTACGGAATTCGCTACGGATGGATCGGCTTTGCCTTACTGACTGCGATTCTTTCCGTCGCTACGGTCGTCGGTATGATTATATTCACCTCGCTTACGCTGGCTGGAATGCGGCGGATCAATCTGGGCCGGCTCGAAAAATACGAGCTCGGATTGATGGGCGCTCTGCTCTGCGCTGTCGGGGCATTAATCCTTCTGCTCGAAAAATAATAAATTCGCCAGCTCGCACAAACACGGAAAATAATGGCAATGAAACTCAAGATTGGCGATCGAGCACCTGAATTCCGCGCTACTGCTATCAGCGGAAAATACGGAGCAGGTCAGGAAGTAAAGCTTTCGGATTTCCGTGGTGAACACGTCATTCTCTATTTCTATCCAAAGGACAATACGCCGGGCTGCACTACCCAAGCGTGCGACCTCCGCGATGCCTGGGAAGAAGTGAAAGGCAGTGCTCAAATTTTTGGTGTCAGCGTGGATTCGACGGCTAGTCACCAAAAATTTATCGATAAATTCCGGCTGCCTTTCCCGCTCCTTTCCGATTCGGATAAGACACTGATGAAGAGTTACGGCGTGTGGGTACACATCGATCTTTTGCGGCAATCCATAGGCCATGAAAATTCTTGTGAAGAAAAATCAGGCCCGGAACGCAAATCAAAACGAGACAGGGTGCAGAAAAAATGATTGGAGCAATGTCTTTTTCTGTAGCCATTGTCGGCGCGCTGATCGGCGCAGTGATCCTCCTTTTCGGGCGCAAGCTGTTTTGGCTATGCGTTGCCGCAGTCGGCTTCGCGGCAGGTGTAGAGATTGCGCCACACCTGGTTCATGAGCCATCCTCACTGCTGGCACTAACCGTTGCTCTCGTTCTTGGCTTGATCGGCGCATTGCTGGCGCTGTTCCTTCAGAAGATTGCAATCGCAGTTTTGGGCTTTCTCGCGGGCGGCAAACTGGCTGGCGCCATCGCTGCCGCATTTTTCGTTCATTATGCGCAGTACTCTACATTCATCTTTGTGATCGGCGGACTCATTGGCGCTGTGCTCCTGCTCGTTTTGTTTGATTGGGCACTCATCGTCGTGTCCGCACTCATCGGCGCGCATTTAATTCAAAGCGCGATTGTTCTTCCGTCGTCCGGATCAACCATTGTGTTTATTGGCCTCGCGATCATTGGCATCCTCGTCCAAGCCGCATCTTTCCGTAGAAGTGAGCTGTAGAGACGCCTTCGGCTTGGTGTAACGGTGCTTGTGTCAAGCCCCGACGCTAATATTCAGGCCGCTGACACAGCCGCCTCTACAGCTCTCCCTGTATTTTTGCTGACAAATCGGAGGGCGACCACAAGAATCGCCGCATGAATTCACAAACAACTGGATTACGCGTGGCCAGCGTCATTTTCGGCGTTTTTGCTCTCGGTCACCTCCTGCGACTAATCAAACATGCCCAAGTGACAATCGGAACCCACCCCGCTCCGATGTGGGTAAGCATCTTGGTGTTTATCATTTTCGGCGGACTCAGTATCTGGATGTGGCGACTCTCGTCATGCCGCGCGACCTGACAACATTTTGTCATTCGTCATTTTTCTAATTCGGCTGGGACATCTACGTACGATCGGTCGAGCTCGGCGATTGATGCGCAGCCTAGCAGTTTGAGAGTGCGAGTGAGGTCGCTGCGCAGAATCTCGATCGCGCGCTCAACTCCCGCGCTGCCTGCGGCGCCGAGCCCGTACGCATAAGCGCGTCCGGCCAGCACGGCTCGAGCACCGAGACAGAGCGCTTTCACAATGTCGCTGCCGCGGCGGATCCCACCATCCAGCAGCACTTCGATGCGATCGCCTACGCTTGCCAAAACTTCAGGCAACATGCGTAGAGTCGGCGCGACGCCGTCGAGCTGCCGGCCCCCGTGATTAGACACGACCAACGCATCCGCTCCCGTGTCTACTGCACGGCGGGCATCGTCGCCAGTATGAACACCTTTAATGACGATGGGCCCACTCCAGGCCTCGCGAATCCAGCGGAGGTCGTGCCAGGTCACCATCGACTGCTCGAGCGCCGTGGTGACGTCCGCGTACAACATCGGCCCTTGTCCAGGAATGATGACGTTGGGAAACTTCATCAACCCGCCATCTGCGAGAAAGCTCGCCAGCCAGCGAGGTTTTGTCAGCAACTGATTCACAAAGGGCAGCATTTCTCCAAGTTTGCGGCTCAAAAGCTCCTTGACGCCGTTTCGAATGTCGCGTTCTCGCATACCGGCTACTGGGGTATCGATTGTGACGACAAGCGCCGAAAAGCCGGCGGCACGCGCGCGTTCAATGGCCGACAACGCACAGTCGCGCCCTCCGACCAGGTAGAGCTGGTACCAGACCGGCCCCTTCGACGCGACAGCGACATCCTCCAGACGGCAACCCGAGAGAGTTGAAAGCGTATATGCGATTCCTGCGGCACCAGCAGCGCGCGCGGCAGCTTCTTCTCCGCGCGGATAGATAAGCCGGCTGCTGCCGACGGGCGCAAGGATCAGCGGCATTGAGAGAGGTGTGCCGAGCACCGTAATCCGCAGATCGCACGCCGGCGTTGCAACCGCGCAACGCGGCCGGAATGTCACCGTCTCGTACGCGCGGCAGTTCGCGCGCAATGTCAGCTCGTCCTCCGCGCCGCCGTCGATGTAGTCAAATACCACCCGGGGAAGGCGCCGTTTAGCCACGCGCCGTAAATCCTCGATGTTGACCACGCACGGAGGCTGAACCGATCGAGGCATGCGTCTTACACGACGGAGTCTTAGTGGCGAAAATGGCGGATACCGGTAAAAATCATCGCCATGTTGCGCTCATTGGCGGCAGCAATTACTTCTTCGTCGCGGACTGAGCCACCTGGCTGAATGGCACAGGTTGCCCCGGCGTCCGCAGCGGCGCTCAACCCATCGGGGAATGGAAAAAAGGCGTCGCTCGCGACCGCGCTGCCTTTGAGCGAGAGACCGGCTTCGTTCGCTTTCCAAATGGCAATGCGCGAAGCATCGATACGCGACATCTGCCCGGCGCCAATGCCAAGGGTCCGATCCGCCCGAGCGTAAACGATCGCATTTGATTTCACGTGCTTGACGACCCGCCATCCGAACGACATGGCAGTCAGTTCTGTTTTGGTTGGTCGCCTCCTCGAGACTACGTTCCTCGTGATTTCCCCATCGACATCCGCATCCTGGACCAGCACTCCCCCACAAACCGAGCGCATATCGATTGCCGATCGTACTTCGACTGCCGAAGTCGCCAATCGAATGAGCCGCAGGTTCTTTTTCTTCTGCAAAATGCTGCGCGCCTCGGCCTCAAAGTCCGGCGCGATGATCACTTCGCTGAAAATTCCGCTGATAGCTTTAGCGAGTGGTTCAGCAATGGACCGGTTGCAAATTATGATCCCGCCAAAGGGCGCTTGTTTGTCCGTGGCGAATGCTTTGTCCCACGCCTTGCGAAGATCGGCATCGGAACCTACACCGCACGGATTGGTATGTTTGAGAATCGCGACGGTCGGCTCTTCGAATTCGCCGATCAAATTCGTCGCTGCGCTGATGTCGAGAATGTTGTTAAAAGAAAGGTCCTTGCCGTGAAGTTTTTCGAAATGTGCATCGAAATCGCCGTAAAGCGCCGCGCTTTGATGCGGATTTTCCCCATAACGCAACCGCGTCACCAGCGGAAGGGAAAGTGAAAACGAGGCATCGCTCGCCTGCTCCTTGTTCAAAAACTTGCCGATCGTGCGATCGTATTCAGAGGTTTTAATGAATGCTTTGATGGCCAGACGCTCGCGCAATTTCAGAGTCGTCTCGCCATTGTTATCGCGCATGTTTTCGAGCATTGTGTCGTAATCGGCCGGATCGACAACCACGGTCACCGACTCATAATTTTTTGCGGCGCTGCGAATCATCGACGGCCCGCCGATGTCGATATTCTCGATCGCCTCCGCGAGGGTTACGCCGGGCTTGGCAATTGTCGCTTCAAAAGGATAAAGATTGACCACCACGAGATCGATCGGCTCGAACCCGCATTCGCGCGCTTCCGCCTCATGTTTCGCGTTGCCGCGCTTGTAGAGAAGGCCGCCGTGGACGCGCGGGTGTAAAGTCTTGACACGCCCCTCGAGCACTTCTGGAAATGCGGTGAAACTGGAAATCTCGCGCACCGGAATTTTTTCTTTTCTCAGCAAGTCTGCGGTTCCGCCAGTGGAAATGATATCCACGCCCTGGCGCTCAAGCGCCCGCGCAAATGAGGCGATGCCGCTCTTATCGGAAACGGAGACGAGTGCACGGGTGATTTTCATGCGGTCGCTAAGAGGTTACAAAGGTTACAAGGTTAAAACGATGTAACGATGTAACGCTTGTGACGTTTCACGAACTCACCGATCCAGAATCACGCTTTTCGCGACAGGATAAAGTACCGGGCAACAGCCGATGGTTTCGCAAAACGCTTTGCTGAAATGACTCAGGCTCGAGTATCCCACTTCCGTCGCGGCCTCGGTGACATTGTAGCGTCCGGTCCGCAACAACTCGGCTGCGCGTTCCATCCTCAGATTACGCAAATATTGCGGAATGGTAAGACCCACTTCGCGCGAAAAGATCCGGCTCAGATAAAATGGGCTGCAACCCACCTCCTGCCCCATCATTTCCAGCGTAGGAGGATTGGCCAGATCGCGCGCCAGAACTTCCTTCGCGCGTTCGACGCGCTCACGCGCCACGCGTTTTTGACGCATGCAGAAAAATTCGGGGTCCTTGGGCGCAAACAGAAAATGCGCCATCAACTCGAGCGCCTTGCTTTGATACCAAAGGATCTGCGCGGCTTTCGCTACCGGCGGGTCGGCCAGCGTCGCAACTACGCTGCGCTGTTCGATCGACATCGGCCGCGCCGGCGCCACCACGCTCTCATCCTTGCCTCCAAAAATTACGCGCCGGATTTCCGGTTCCAGATCGGATTCATTTTGAACAAACTGTTTCTGCAAATGATTTCTCGAAAATTCGAGTGTGACGAACTGATGATGATCGTTGGCGCGGCGCGACGCAGGCAACGGCTCTTCCCCAATCGCGTAATAGCCGCAATTCCCCGGCGCGTAGTGGCTGCGCGTTCTCCCGCCCGCTCCGACCCGACCGTGGCCTTCCAGATTCAAACAAAACTCGAGACTGCGCGGATGAAAACTTTTTCCCCAATCGAAGGAACGCGCCGTCCGAAAGTCATGCCACTCCACGGCCACGCCAAATTGATCGACATCGCCGTAAAGCGGCCGCCAGCCATCTTTCACTTCGCGCCAGGCGTCCTGCTCGGCCGCGCATTGAGAAATCATCGCACTTAATTACGAATGTTACCGCGAGGAATGCAAGACTGGTTTCTTTTCTTCCAGCGCGCCACGGTCCCATTTGCCAAGGACTGAAGCCGCGTCGTACGTGCTTTGCGCAAAATTGACAAGCACTTCATCGGGTGATTCGGCAGTGTGCAGCGCATCATAAGGAAGGATGAACTCGCGCAGCTTTTTGTGGTACGAGGCAGCTTCTGGCTGAATTTTCGCTTCTGCGAATCCCGGCGGTTCCGGATACGCGTAGGAGTAGAAGATCGGCATCGGCGCGCTGGCGTTACCCGGCCAGAAACCCAGGCTGCTTACTTCCTGCGAGTAAGCCTCACGCGTAATCTCATCTGGAAGATGCGGCACCCCGCCGGGATGGGCCGGCGCCGGTCGCCCCGAAAAACGCGTAACGGCGAGATCAAAGCTGCCCCAGAAAAAGTGCACCGGACTGCACTTGCCACAGAAGCGCGAGCGGAATTCTTTGAATACGCGATCGCTCTGCACGAGAACGCGCCAGAACCGATTTGCATATTCGCGGTCGTAAGAGCGGTGCTCTTCGTCGTGATCGAACGCGATCGGATTCTCAATCTCGTTGGGCATGGTGTTGATGCTCACGGGTAGCTCGAGATCTCTCAGCGCCTTCATTACGATCCGGTAAAACTCTGCGACCGAACGCGGTTTCAGTTCGATTGTTCGCCGTGCGCCATCGCTTTTCTCGATATGCAATTGATGATCGATAAAATCGAACATGATCTCAAACATGGAAAGGCCGTGTGGGATCGAGGAAGTCGTTAGACCGCGCGAAGTCACATAGAGAGTGACATGCCACGAATGATTGATCCATGGAGTTTGGATTAAACGAATCTTGCCCACAATCTGCGTCCACATGTGCAATGTGGCAGCCGTCTCCTTCCACTCTGCAAAAGGCAGAGGCGGCCAAAACTCATCGCGCTTGAAATTGGCAATCTTCATTTAGTAATGGCGTGCTCTCCGTCAGCCGATGAAAATCTACCTCGCCCATCAAACATCAAACATCAAACCTCTCGTGCTACTCCCGATTAATGAAATCAGAAAACGAGCGCTTCACTCTCTCGAACATGCCTCGCGCTTCTTCCTGCGTCCGATGGAAGGCATGCTTAATCCGTGTTTTGACGCTGCCAATGACCCCCTCTTCATCTCCCCTGTCGTAGTCGGTTTCCACGTCTTCCATGGTCGCGCCGGCAAACATCCCTTCTGTGCGCGTGACTGTGCCGCGGGTCGCGCCGATATAGATCGTGCCGACCGGACGCGACGATTTATTTAAGAGAGTGACGATCCAGATGGGCTCGCCACGTTCGTCGGTGCGCAAAGTGTAATCGACCGTCGCAAAACGCGCATGCGATGCTTCCGCAGTATGACTCGCCACCGCGTACGCGCCGGTGGAATCGAGGTTTAAGCGTGCCATGTCGATCATTGCTCCTTCGGTGGAACCTGTGACCGAGCGGCCCGATGTCTCTTCGGAAGCAATGCGTCCATCAGCGACTTCCAATTCACGCGCACTGCGTGCCCCCGGATCCTCTAGAATAATTTTCCACTTCTCCGGCTGCGGGTCGCCTTGGACACCAGTAATCGAGACAATATGATTAAGAACACCGCGGCCTGATTGCCTGGCAACGACGCGCAAAGCTTCGTAAGCGGTAGCGTTTCCCTGCGCCAGCGCGGGTGAGCCCAAAAGCAAAAGCGCTGCCAAGGACCTCCACATAACGCGAATTGAACAGCGGTTTTAGCATGTGTCCATCGCGTTTTCATTTCGGAAATTCGCAGGTCGGCGTTCAGGGGCGGCGGCTACAGCTGGATGCAAAGCTTGAATAAGCGTCAGGAATCTGTTCAGCTTACTCGTCCGAGGTTGTAGCCGAGTCTCTGTGAGGCGTGCGGCCGATCCGCACCGGCAACGGATTTGCCGCAGCTACAATATCCGTTAATGAAGAGGAAGAAGATCGAATTCAGCAGCCATACAGGCAACCTGGCCCTGATGCGAGACTGCGTGCGCGATTTTCTCAACGGCTATCCCTTCTCCGAAAGAGAGCGACTGCTGATGGTACTCGGGGTGGATGAAGCGTGTACAAACATCATCCGCTACGCCTACCGGTTGCGTGACGACCAATTGATCGCATTGTCCATGGAAGGATTGCGCAGAGGTGTGCGCGTTCGTGTGCGCGACTACGGAGAACAGGTCCGGCCGCATGAAATGAAGGGGCGCTCCCACGATCTCATCAAACCCGGCGGACTTGGGTTATATCTCATTCGCAGCGCATTTGATGAAGTGGATTACCTGCTTAAGCGTCACGGCACGGAAGTAGTCTTAACGAAGAATTTCGACGTCGTAGAAAGTTGACGATTTTTCTGGGGAGCGCGGGCATACTGCCAGCGCTTCCCAAACGCAACTTCTGGAAATCTGCGTTTCATCTGTGTAAATCTGTGGCTGACTCTTCTCCCATGAAACCGCCGGAACCCGACGCCGCCTTTGAAATTTCACTGCGGCCGCCAGCATTCAGCGAGTTTACAGGCCAAGTGAAAGTGCGGGAGCGGCTCGAATTGATGGTGGAAGCGGCGAAAAAGCGCGGTGACGTCCTCGAACATATCCTGTTGAGCGGCCCGTCCGGTCTGGGCAAGACGACACTGGCCTTTATCATTGCCAACGCGATGAGCGTGAATATCAAAAACACCAGCGGGCCTGTTATTGAAAAAGCCGGCGAACTCGCGGGGCTTCTCACAAGTCTGGAGAAAGGTGACGTTCTCTTCATCGACGAGATCCATCGCCTCCAACCGACCATCGAGGAATACCTTTACCCTGCGATGGAAGATTACCGGCTCGACATCATCATCGATCAGGGCCCGCAAGCGCGGAGTCTGCGCCTTAATCTGCCAAAGTTTACTTTGATCGGCGCAACGACACGCGCCGGAATGGTAAGCGCGCCGCTCCGGTCGCGTTTCGGTATGACGGCGCGGCTCGATTATTACAATGCCGAGGAAATGCAGAAAATCATCATCCGCAGCGCGCGTTTGCTTGGTGTCGAAATTGATCCTGCGGGCGCGGCCGAGATCGCCACGCGCACACGTGGCACGCCGCGCACGGCGAACAATTTGCTGCGCTGGGTGCGCGATTATGTGCAGGTGAAAGCCGAAGGGAAAATTACCGCGGAACTGGCCGATCGCGCTCTGACCATGCTCGAGATCGATCGCGACGGCTTCGATCAATGGGACAAGCGCATCATCGAAACGTTGATTCACAAATTCAACGGTGGTCCCGTTGGTTTGAATTCGCTCGCGGTCGCGGTCGGCGAAGAAGCCGGCACCCTCGAGGAAGTGAACGAGCCGTATTTGATCATGGAAGGCTACATCAAGCGCACCCCGCAAGGTCGCGTTGCGACGGCGAACGCGTATCGCAAGCTCGGGCTCAAACCGCCGGCCGGTGCGCAAGCAGAGCTGCTGTAGAGGCGGTGGAGCAACCTGCCTTGGGTAGCGCAGCCGTCTCGGGTGTTGGCTTCGGCGTCTCGCCGAAACATTCTTTCTAGACCTCGCATGTTTAGAAAAGTTCGCGATCGTGAGGACGCAATCGCCCGCACGCTAGGCGCATGCACTCCCCAGGACCCATGCGACGATCCAAAAGCGCTTCAACCATCTCAATCCGTGTAAATCTGTTTATCTGCGGCTAAAATTTCTCTGCGTCCTCTGGGCCCTCCGTGATTAAACTATCGGATTCATGGAATTAACGAGCGATTTCTTCCAGCAGGCTTCAAAGGTTCTTACAGTCACGGAGTTGACTCGCTCAATTCGTAACACGCTCGAGGTGAAATTCGGCGCGGTTTGGGTCCAGGGCGAAATTTCCAATTACAAACTGCATCCGAGCGGCCATCAGTATTTCACGCTCAAAGATCAGCGCGCCCAAATCGCGTGCGTGATTTGGCGCGACGCCATGGTGCCGCCGCGACAACCTCTTGTCGATGGGACCCAGGTGCAGGTTTTCGGCACCGTCACGGTTTTCGAAGCGCGCGGACAGTATCAGCTCAACGTCCAAATTCTCCAGCCGCGCGGACTCGGTTTGCTCCAGGCAAAGTTCGAAGCGCTCAAGCGCAAGCTCGAAGCAGAAGGATTGTTCGGCCCGGAACGCAAACGGCCGTTGCCGAAATTACCGCGGCGAATCGGAATCGTGACCTCACCAAGCGGCGCAGCGGTTCGCGATATGCTGAACGTGCTGCGCCGTCGCGCACCTTGGTTGCAGGTTTTGATTAGCCCCGTGCGCGTGCAGGGAACGGGCGCGGCACAGGAGATCGCCGTCGCGATTCGCGAGCTCGCCATGCCGAATGAGAATTGGCAGCCTCTCGATCTTATCGTGGTCACGCGCGGCGGCGGCAGCATCGAAGACTTATGGGAGTTCAACGAAGAGATTGTCGCGCGAGCAATATTCAATTCGGCGGTGCCGATTGTCTCGGCAGTCGGTCACGAAATCGATTTTACGATCTGCGATTTTGTCGCGGATTTTCGCGCGCCAACGCCGAGCGCTGCCGCGGAATTGATTGTGCCCGATATTATCGATCTTCACCGGCGAATCGATGGTTGCGCGCGCGGGCTCGCGCGCCAGTTGCTGAACCGAGTCCGCGACGCGCAACAACGGCTCGACCACGCACGCGAGATTTTGCAGCGTTGTCTCGCGCACAAGATCGACAGTTATAAGCGCGGTCTCTTGCATTCTCTTCGCGCGCTGCAAGCGCGCAGTCCCGCACGGGAGCTCATGATGCGCCGCAGTCGGTTTGTCGATTTGCACCGGCGGTTGGTTACGTCCCCCGGGCGATTGCTCGAAAACGCAAGACACCGTTTCCAACGCATGGAAGGACTTTTGCGCGTGCTCGGGCCGGACGCGACGTTGCGACGCGGGTACAGCGTCACGTTGAACGAGCGCGGAAAAATCATCCGCACCATCTCAGCAGTCCGGCCAAAATTGAAAATTCGCACCCGCGTAAGCGACGGCGAATTCGGCTCGCAGGTACTGTGATTAATCAAGAGCGCGGTCAGACCATAAATTTCGCGCTTGCGCCCATTTGTCGCTTTTTGATAAAAGCTTGCTTCATGCGTTTCGCTTACGCTTAATCGCAGTTCAGAAAGGAGCAAAAATGATCTACCTAGTTTATATAGTTGTCGCGTTCGTCATTCCGATAATCCTCGTTGACTATCCCCCGCCCCCCGAGCGCACACGGCGCTTCGTTATCGCCATTATCAGTGGCATCATTGGAGGCATCGTTACTGGGCTGGTCGGCCCCTCGATAGCGGCAGGTGGCCAAATGCCTGTTTTGGTATTCGCCGCTTCTTTGGGAACCGTTTTATACGGTATCGGCCACGTGCTTTTCGCGCCTAGACAGTAGTCGGGCTGCGCTTGGGGCCGGACGCGACCTTGCGCAGCGGCCACAGCATCACGATGAACGAGCGCGGAAAAATTATCCGCGCCATCGCAGTAGTTCGCCCCACGAATGAAAATTCGCATCTGAATAAGCGACGGCGAATTCAGCTCGGAGATATTGCAGAAAGGAACAGGCGGAGGCTATACCAGACCGTAAATGCGCGTGCACTGTTCGACGCCTTGTCGAATAGAATTGCTCAATTCATAAATGATTTGCGGCCGAGCCGCTGGGGGAAAAGATGCGCAGCCAAACCGGTTTGAACAAAGCCATGCGCAGGACGTCCTGGTGCTTGTCATTGATGCTGATGTCGTCAAGGAAGACTCCTTCCAGCTCGAAACCAAACCGGCTGTTGAGATTAATATTGCGCATGTTGATGTCGCGCGAGTGGATATAAACCTTGTTTAAATTCCGGATCATAAAAGCATAATAGAGGAAGCCGAACGTTGCGCGTTTCCCAATGCCTTTGCCCTGCAACCCAGACTCGCCCACCAGCTTTTTCATCTCGAGTTTGCCTGCGGTCAGGTCGATGTTCTCACCGCCGACGATTCCTACCAGTTGGTCATCGTAATAGACGCCGAAATATTCCCGTTTCGGATGCGTGAAATACTTTCGCAGTTCGCTTTCGTTTTCCGGAAACTGCGGCACGAAGTTTTCGCGCACGGCCGGGGCCTTTAGCCACACGATGACCTTGCTAACGTCCGGCAGTTGTAGCCGACGAAGCGTCACCCATTGGACCCTGAGTTGCTCGCGGTCCGCCCATTCATCCTTTACAGACGCTAGCGTAAAGATTCCGTTGTAATACTCCACCCCTTCGGCGGGTTTCTTTTCCTTCGCCAGGAGATTGTCGAGCAGGTGCGAAGCCACCTGGACGATCTCATGCGTGTGCACGCCGTAGTTCATGAGTTCGTTGTAAAAGCCTTTCGCGACTAGTCTCAGCATCTGATCGCGCTGCTTCTTGCCGGCGATTTCTTTGTCGCTCTGCTCGTCCATCCTTGCTGCCAGCCGCACTATTTCACCTTCACAGCTAAAGTCTAGACTGCTCGTATCCGGGAATGACTCGATCCCGATTTCCTTCCAGTTCCTTTCAGTCCGATCTCGACAATTCGGCAATGACCTCCTGGGTACTCATTCCGAACAAACGCTTAACCGAGCGCGGAAAAATCATCCGGACAATCGCAGCAGTCCGTCCAAAGATGAAAATTCGCACCCGAGTGAGGGACGGCGAATTCAGCTCTGAGATACTGTCGGAGAAGATTTTTACAGAAGGCAACAAAGATTGATGCTTGCCGACGAATGACGCGAAAAGACGCGAACATTTTGTAGGGCAACCCCGAAAGCGTTCGGGGTTGCGGAATTCCTTGGGCAAATGAAGCGCCCGCCCTAAAACCCCTTCGTTACCTTCGTTTACTTCTGTTACGATTTCGGCGCGCGGGAGGCGACGATTTTTTCAAAGCGCGGGTTGGATCAACACGTGGTTCGCCGACTTCGCGCCAAAGCGGCTGCCGACGGCGTCTCAGCAGAGGAGGAAGCCCGCCGAATTTTGCGACGATCACTTGTTGGAGAAGTCCCTGCCATGTCGCTAATTGATTTCATTCGCACGATGCCAGACGTGGGCGATGGTCGCATATTTCGGAGACCGAAGCGCAAGCCACGCAAAGTGAAATTGTGAACGGTTTTTTGCTCGACACCAATGTCGTTTCGGAGCTGCGTAAACGCGAACGATGTGCTCCGAGGGTCAGTGCCTGGGCGAGCACGGTTCCGCCGAATCAAGATTTTCTCAGCGTGCTAGTCGTGGGCGAATTGAGGCGCGGCGCGATCTTGAAACGGCGGAGGGATCCGGCGGCGGCGGATGCTCTGGAAAAATGGATCGCGCGGCTAGTCCAACTATACAGCGACCGCATCTTGGCAATTACGCTGGAAATCGCCTACGAGTGGGGACGCCTCAGCGCGTTGCGCCCAATTCCACCGGAAGATGGTTTGCTCGCAGCGACCGCACAGGTTCATCGACTAACGTTCGCGACGCGTAATACAAGAAACGTGGAGGGCTTAGGCATCTCGCTCGTGAATCCGTGGACATGACGTCGGGCGTGCTTGGGCCCGACGCCACGTTGCGGCGCGGTATAGCATCACGATGAACGAGCGCGGAAAAATCATCCGGACAATCGCGGCAATCCGGCCGAAGATGAAAATTCGCACCCGCGTGAGCGACGGCGAATTCGGCTCGGAGATTCTGTAGAGGTAATAAGGCGATCTTGTGTCAAAAGTAAGGACTGACCCCCTTTCACTTCGACTGAACTCCATCCGGCGTTGCTGAGATGATCTGCGATGATTTCCCAGTACTTCGCGCGCCGGGGAGTATAGCCACTGAGATCCTACGGTGTCAGGAAAATTTTGCCTGTGTAAGGATCTTCTACTGCGGTTCCCGGCGGAAAGCCGGTCACGTCGACGTAACCGCTATCTGGCGCGAACGGACTGGTAACTAAGCCTGGTTTACCGGGGACAGGAGTTCCATACGGCAGCTCAGTTTTTTGCTGGCTCGCGCCAGAGGCTGCCTTCGCCCACCGGACATCGCGCTGACCCGTAGGCGCAGGGACAGGGCTGCCCGATGTCTGACCATTCGAAGCATCGCTCGGAGGAGTCTCATTATGCTTATGACTGCTCCGGTGCCGTCGCAGCTGCTCCTTCGGGTGTGCGATTGCGCTACGTAGCGTTCTAAAAAAATCTCGGAAAGGCCCTGCCTTCGCAACATCAGTCGCATTCATCAGCGTGGCCATCACAAACCAGACTACGATTGCGCGGAGCGACCGTTTCACTAGGACTGTTTCGTATCAGCCGTTCGCCGTGCGCGCCTTGGGCTTCAAGATGATAAATTCACAGACATGTCACCTTTTCATGCTTGTTCAGTCTTTCTGATTTTGATACGAACTTGTTTCTATGAAAACCTCCATAGCCAAGTGCTTTCTCGCCATCGGTCTTCTACTGGTCGCCACTGCCCGACCAACTTCCGCCAACCTCATTGTTAACGGCGATTTTGAAACCGGTACTTTCGCCGGCTGGACCACCACACCGGCGCCGGTCGGAAGTAACTTTGGCGTCGGCCCCCTTCCGCCGGCCCATGATACTAGTAAAAAAGAAAAGGAGGCGATGAGATGGAACTATTTGGATTTGCGATTTTTCTGATTGTGCTGGCGCTATTTGTGATCGAGTGGCGGCTGAAAAAGCTGATGCAGATGGGAAGGGAGAGCTTGCAGGTGCAAAGGGAGATTTCGAGGGTATTGAAAGAGAATCACGAAAGCAGGAACCCTGTTGTCCCGGAAATTGAACATTAGGAGGGGTTCTCCGCTGGGACAGAATGTTTTGGGGTGAGATAAGGTTCGGGTTTACGATCATGCGGGCAACGTGATAGAAACGCATGAGCACGTAGGCGAGTTCAAAGACTGGTGAATGGCTAGGAGAAGCGCGCGGACAATCTTGTGGATAGACGATGCTGCGATTGCGTCCATTTACAATCGTCCTCAACAGGTTGTCTTCGCCCTCAGAGATAACGACGGCAGCCATCTTACGATTTCAAAACAGAACGATATTTTTCGGGTTGAATATAGCTCGAACAAACGTCTGGGCTCGGTATGGGATGAAGCCAAACAAGGAATCGCTCGGAAACTGAGCTATAAACATTCGCAAAAACACGCCAACTACGTCTTCAATCGTCCTATCGGCGTGTCTGCGGATTCTACCGTCAGCTTGATCAACTTCGCGATGCCTCGATGCTTAAAGGCTAAGAGGGCCTCTCTGGATTTAAAACCTGCGATTCGGATGAAATCACCCAACGAACCTTACGATTTATCGTTAGAGTTTGCGCTGAGCGGAACCAAGATCGTTTCGGACTCTGAAGTGTTTGAGAGTGACATCGGGAACTTAATCATCGCTCTAATCGGACGCTCGCAACCGAAGGGAATGCGCGTAATTCGATTATCTCGTTAG
>QHOM01000276.1 GCA_003218785.1 Verrucomicrobiota bacterium | reverse complement strand
GCAAACACCCGAAGGATCAGCTCGTCCTTCATGTGGAGCGAAAGGGAGCCAGGTTTGACGTTCCGGTAAAGCCGACGCTTCTGCCCACCCAAGGCGAAATGAAGCCGCGAATTGGTATTCAATGGGACACTACTGGAATACTGTCGATCTCGCATCCCAATCCGATCGAACAGATTTACAACAGCGTTACGAGCACATTAAAGACAATTGGCGCGGTGGCATCGCCAAAATCGGATGTGAAGCTGCAACACTTGAGCGGCCCGGTCGGTATTGGTCGCATTTATTATTTGCTTTTCCAAAGCGAACGCGGCTGGCAGCTCGCACTGTGGTTCAGCGTCATCCTAAATGTGAACCTCGCAATTTTGAACATGCTGCCGATTCCAGTGCTGGACGGCGGGCATATTGTGCTCGCCATCATCGAATCGGTCCGTCGCAAACCGGTAAATATGCGGGTCCTGGAGGTTGTTCAGACGAGCTGCGCCGTATTAATTATCGGTTACATGCTGTATGTCACATTTTTCGACGTGCAGGATTTGCCTTTCATCAGAAAGAGGCTCGACCAGCTTGAGCCGCAATCGCGCGCCAAGGATACGCAAGCGCCATAGCCGTGCACGCATTGCGCACCATGCGGGTAGCGCGTAAAGTTCAGGCCCTGACCATCGAAGAGATCCGGGGCTGCCGAACCATTTCGACAGTGTTGAGATCGTGGATCTAACGTTGGTCGTGTCGCTTCGCTGGGCTGCTCGAGCTACCCATCCACGATTATGAGGTATTGCAAAAATCCCTTTGCTTATGAGCGCCGCGTCGCGCGGGAGGTGATGGTGGGCAACGTCGGGATTGGGGGCGCAAATCCGATCCGCGTCCAGTCGATGATCACGTGCGACACGATGGACACGGAGGCTTCGATCCAGCAAACAATGGAGCTGGCGGCAGCAGGTTGCGAAATCGTGCGCATCACCGCGCCAACCGTGAAAGACGCGCGCAATCTCGAACATATCGTGAAAGGCTTGCGGGAGTCCGGCTGCGATGTGCCGATCGTCGCCGACATTCATTTCAAACCCGAAGCCGCAATGGAAGCTGCGAAATGGGTGGACAAAGTGCGCATCAATCCCGGCAACTACGCGGATTCAAAGAAATTCGTCATCCGTGAATACACGGATGAGCAATATGCCGCGGAGCTGGGCCGCATTCGCGCCCGGTTCACGCCGCTGGTGGAGCTCTGCAAAGAGCGCGGCATCGCAATGCGCATCGGCACCAATCACGGCTCGCTCAGCGATCGCATCCTGAATCGCTACGGTGACACGCCGCTTGGGATGGTGGAGAGCGCGCTCGAGTTCGCGCGGATCGCGCGCGATCTCGACTATCACGATTTCGTGTTCTCGATGAAAGCGAGCAACCCGAAGGTGATGATCGAAGCGTATCGGTTGCTGGTTGCGCGATTGAACGAACTGGACGCTGAAGATGCGCGCGATGGTAGGAGCGGTTCGCTCGAACCGCCCGGGCGATTGGGGTCAATCGCCCCTACCTGGAATTATCCGGTGCATCTCGGAGTGACCGAAGCCGGTGAAGGCGAAGACGCGCGAATCAAGAGCGCAATCGGAATTGGTTCACTCCTGGCTGATGGAATCGGGGATACGATTCGCGTTTCACTGACAGAAGACAGCATTCACGAAATTCCGGTAGCCAAGGCGCTTGTGCGATTGACTTCTACTGTAGCGGCGAGCGTGTCGCCCGCGCAGATTGCAGCCGACACGGCTGCCACTACAGCAGTTTCATTCGACCCGTTTTCGTATCAGCGCCGGGCGACAGAGACGCTTGCTGTAGCAGGGATCGGTGATCCCGGCCAGAGCATCAAACTAGGCGGCGAACAATTGCTTCGCGTGATCGTTAGGAAGGCGAACTTCGACAAGATCGCGCACAAGATCGACAAGATGAGCGATTACAAGCCGGAGATCGTTTACGAGAACGCGCAAATCGAAGAAGTCGATCCGCGAGACGAGCAGGCACTCGGCCGCCTGAATCAAAATTCGACGCCGCAATTTGTAACTGTCAAAGACGATGTCGATCTTCCGGTGATCGCGGCGTTCCGTTTGCTCGTCGCGAAGTTGCATGCGCGGCATCCGATTTTGCTCAAGGATGAATTAAGAAGGAAGAAGGACGGAAAGGATTTCCTCGAAACGCTGCTCATAGCATCGACAAATATTGGGTCGCTGCTTTGCGATGGGATCGGTGACGCCATTCTCGTGCAAGGCGAGGAAGCGCCCGGACAGGCGTTGCGGTTGGCCTATAATATTTTGCAAGCGGCCGGTTCGCGGGTTTTTAAAACCGATTACGTTGCGTGCCCATCTTGTGGGCGCACTTTATTTAATCTGCAAACCACCACTGCGAAGATCAAAGCGGCGACGTCGCATTTGAAAGGTGTGAAGATCGCGATCATGGGTTGCATCGTGAACGGCCCCGGTGAAATGGCGGACGCGGATTTTGGTTACGTCGGCGGCGCGCCCGGCAAGGTGAATCTCTACGTCGGCAAAACCGCCGTGAAGTTCAATATCCCAGAAACGGAAGCAGTGGATCGATTGCAAGATTTGATTCGAGAGCACGGCAAATGGGTTGAGCCAAGGCCAGCGGTCAGCGTTCTAGTCTAAAAGCGCGATTCCAGACACAGCCGATACATGGCTGCACCTCGAAGTAGTTAGAAAGGTTATGAAACAGAAATTAGTAATGCTCTTTCGCCGCTTTGTTCATTCTGAGCAGAATGATAGTAAGGGGGATCTTCGACCCCAATTTGAATGGCCGTACGTAATGAACTCCTCCGTCCCAATGCTCGGGCCCATCGGCCCGGGATCTCCGGTTTGGCATGATCACCACAAACGGTGGCACCACGGCTACTACCGAATTCGCCGGTAGAAATCTGAGCTGGTTTTAGGCACATCTCTGCGGGCGGATTTGACCCGCGAGACGTGCGCCATCATATTTGGCGCTCCTTCCCCTCGGGAGAGAGTCTCCCAAAATGGATAAGATCCGTAATATCGCCATCATTGCGCACGTCGATCACGGCAAGACCACGCTGGTGGATCAGCTGTTGCGCCAATCGGGCACGTTTCGCTCCAACCAAAAGGTCGAGGAGCGCATAATGGACTCGAT
>QHOM01000275.1 GCA_003218785.1 Verrucomicrobiota bacterium | reverse complement strand
GGGTCGTTGCCGATGACTACGAGAAGGTCATCAGTGAGGCGAAGGCCTGCCTGCGGACTGCTATGTCAAAGGCGGCATGACCGTGCATCGTTGGATGAACCGGAAACTAGGACGGCTCCAAGCAATCGGGGCCGTTTCCGTTTTCCAATGGTCCTGACACAAATGTGGCAATGAAATAGGAAAACTCCATGGATGCTGCGAATCGCCGCCGCCATAGCCAGTAAGGCCGTGACTGGGACCGCGCGAAAACCGTAAGCTGGCACATCACCGTGTTTGGCGAGGAATAGTAGCTGTCGCAAAAATCGCCGTCTAGCCAGCCACAACCGGAACGTGCATTTTGTCCCCGCGTCACTACCCGCGATTCGTGCGCGGCCAGTCGATCCGCCAGCGCCCGCCCGGCACTGCCACCCAGAATAGTCGCTTTGCCGGCGTCCCCCGCGCATGGTGGTACAACGCGGCGGTTCGCTCGTAGAAACCCCGCGTGTGCCACGAATCCGGAAACCCGAATTTCTGGAAGTCGAGGTGATGACAAAATTCGTGGCACAGCGTGCTCACGAAGGTTCCGAAAGAGGTGACCTCCTTGCGCACCGCTGTCCGCATCCACACGCGGATCATCATGGTCTCTGGATTGTAGTCGCCGAAAAGCTCGCTCGACCAGCTTTCACGCACTCGTAGCGGCCGCGCTGCAAGCACGCGGACATCGCAGTCTGGAACTCTGTAGAACTGTGATGTGGTTTCCAAGAACTCTGTGCAGGCGCGTCGGACATCCACGGTTCGTGCGCCGTCCATCGCCGACTCGATGGATTGTGCAATTGCCAGCAAGCGCCCGTCTTGTGGCAGGTCGAGCGTTTTAATCCGTTCGCTTTCCAGAAAACCTGCGCGGTTCGCCTTGCGCGGTGGAGCGTCCGTAAGCATTGCACCTAATTTAAGAGTTCGCGAAAATTAGAAGATATAGCATAGCAAGCGCACTGATGATGCTTCTCACGGGGGTGCAGGCTGCCCCCGCCCGCTGTCACGCCTCTGCTTCGCCGCTCTGCATTGGATCAGGTGGGCTGATCCCCAATACCCGGAACATCGATTGTTTAAAATCGTCCATGGCCTGCGTCAGTAGCACAGACCTACGAACCCCCAGAGACTTGAGGCATGGAATCTCAACCATCCCAAAGGTGGAGCGCAATTCAGGATCAGCCCTGTAACGCTGCTCAAGGACATCGCTCAGCGGCACATCACTGAGGTAAGGTGCGATATTTTCGAGATTTCCTGCGGACATTAAGAACACAGGTGTCACAGTCGCTTTGATCTGCTTTTTCTCCTTCCCCAACACCTCACGAAATCTAATGTTCAGGTACTTGTTCATATCCAGATAGCTCCCAATGTCGTCTCGTGTGACGATTACAGGCATAATTTTCGTAATTCTTCTAAGATCAACATCTTTTACCTTCTCTGGCGCATTTTTCCTGAACACCGACAATGCATTCTTCAACTGACGGATTCCCTTGGGCTCATCGTCGGTTCCAACGAGCTTCTTTTCGATCTCCTTCCTAAGCTCATCTGGATCATTGGTATATTTGCTTCGAGCCGTGAACGTACTGCCCTTGCACTCGATGAGCATTGCCGTCTCCCCGCAAAGCACGAGTGCATCACAAACTTGAGTGCCGCCTTTACGGTCGTAACGTGGCGAAGCATGGAACTCATTAACGTGCGGATTTACTGAATTGCCGAGCAACCAACCGACGTACATCTCAAAAACGATGCCCCAAAATGCATGGAAATTCTTCCGCTCCTTGTCCCCCAATTCCTTGTGGACACACCAGAATGGGCTGCTCTCAAACTTCTCCGCAAAGAAGCTGTAATCAAGAGGAAAAAGGAAATCGCCATCGCGGAATAGAGGTTTCGCTCGCAGGATCGTCATGTCATTTGCTCGTGGATTCTGCTCTGAGACGACTTTCTTCAGTTCTTCACCCGAAGCTGATACATCCTGGAGAAATGCGCTGACTTCTTTTCTCGGAACCGCTGTCTTATCGAACCACGTCGTGGGCAAACTGAAGCCAGAGGGGTTAGCCATGTATCTCGATATGTCCAAGCCTAAAAAGCGGCTCATGGCTCCGAATATCAACGCTTCGTATGTGAGAACGGGAACGCCCATTGCAGCGGCGAACAGTTTCCGAACATCGAAAAAATTCGCTTTGTCTCTGAGTTCTTCGACGACTGATGTCAGCATGAGATGCGACCGCATCATCTTGTTTAAAAATGTGCCATGGCTACCCGCCTCAAGGATCGGAATGAAAAATACGATGTTTTGGAGAATCTTTTCTTCCACCGTCTTTGAAGGCGGCAGAGCTTGGTGCAAATGATCGTTTGCCATTAGAAAGACTTCCCCCAAGCCGCCCCAGTATGGCGCGGACGCATCTTTGCCTTGCTCGGGGCAAAACTGTACGGCCTCTTTGGCAAGAAAGAGAATCTGCTGCCGATGAAAGACGACTCCTTTGGCGGGATCGAGGGATAACAACTTCTGTGCCGTGGCGGGAGCGAATGCATTGGCGACAAGAGCATTGTGGGCGTTTCGGTCGAATTGCCGTTTTCCGGCGGTCAGCAAAGTATTGATGACACTGCAAACCTGCAAGACCCGGTTCCGAGCGAACCCGCCGAGCAGACTCCGTAACCCCTCCAACGTAGATGTTCGCTCCCCAAGGCTTTCGTGATTGACGTAAGTGGCGTAATAGGTCATCACCAGTGGAATTCTAAATCCGAAGACACGACCCTGAGTCTGATAGGAGCGACGAACTGTCAGCCCTTAGCCCCAGCCGTGACTCCGTTGTTAGCCTGACCTCTGAAGGACAAACCGCTTCGCTGGTTGCTGCGAAAGTTGTGAGCACCGTTCCGCCCCACATCCTAATGGAAGGTGATAGATTTGTTCGTCACTTTCGACATACGGACAAGTTCTCATGGCGATCCCGCTTTCCGACGAAATCAGAGCTTTGCTCGATGCACCCAACTTCGCCCATCTCGCCACCCTGATGCCTGACGGCTCACCGCAGAGTGTCCCCATCTGGGTGGGTCGTGAAGGCGATCGTATCCTGATCTGCACGGGAGAAGGCTCACTTAAGGCCAAGAACACTCGGCGTGACCCGCGTGTGTCGCTCTCCA
>QHOM01000274.1 GCA_003218785.1 Verrucomicrobiota bacterium | reverse complement strand
ACACCGGTTACGCTACGCTGATCACGCGGGAAGCGGCCAAAGTAGGGAGGCGTCTCGCGAACGAAGGAGTCATCGGGCGTTTCGCCTTGGATTTTGTGGTGGTACGGTCCAACGGAAAATGGGAGCCGTACGCCATCGAGATTAACTTGCGAAAAGGCGGCACCACTCATCCCTTTTTGACTTTACAATTTCTCACCGACGGCACCTACGATTCGGAGACCGCGATCTTCACAGCCCCAAACGGGCAGGAAAAGTTTTTTGTCGCCAGCGATCACGTCGAGTCGCCGTCGTATCGCACGCTTACTCCAGACGATCTTTTCGATATCGTGGTGCGGTACAAGCTGCACTTCGGTCAAACCCGCCAGACAGGCGTCGTGTTTCACATGATGAGCGCCTTGGGCGAGCTCGGAAGAATGGGGCTGACCGCAGTGGGTAACTCGCACGAGGAAGCCAGGGCCACCTACGATCGCGCGATAGCTGTACTGGATGAGGAAGCGCGCGGCGAAGCGCAGCCTGCCACGGCGAAGCCTTAGCGAAGGCGGGTGATTGCTTAACGGTTAAACGCGCCCGGTTGCGTGCCTTCAAATTTTAATGGGATCTCGGGTCAAGCGGAAAAAAGCTTCGCCAACGCGTCCGGCCGCGAGTGGCGATTCTCGCACTCGCAATGACCGGTTAATCGCCAGCGTTGTCTGCATTTTGCTCGCAGGCATTGTCTGGATCGCCTTTGGCCAAACGCTGCACCACCAGTTCGTGAACTACGACGATGGTCCTTACGTTTACGATAATCCAAGAATAATCAGCGGTCTCACCCCGGGCAATATCCAGTGGGCCTTCACCCATGTTCACGCGGCCAACTGGCATCCGCTTACCACGATCTCGCACATGCTGGATTGCCAGCTCTACGGACTCCAGCCCTGGGGACATCATCTGACTAACATTCTGCTTCATGCCGCAGCGGCGATCCTCTTGTTTCTAGCTCTGTGGCGACTGACTGACAACATATGGCCCAGTGCGTTTGTGGCCGCGCTCTTTGCCATCCATCCGGCGCACGTCGAATCGGTGGCTTGGGTGGCGGAACGAAAGGACGTGCTTAGCGCTGTTTTCTTCATACTGACGCTCTGGGCTTACGCCCGTTACGCGCGCAGCGACCGCTTTTCCTGGCGCCGATACACAACGGTGCTGGTTCTCTTTGCGCTGGGTTTAATGTGCAAACCGACACTGGTAACATTGCCGTTTGTGTTACTGCTTTTGGACTACTGGCCGCTGGGCAGAGTTCAGAATTCAGACTTCAGAGGTCAGAGGTCAGCTGTAGCCGCGCCCGTGCGGGGCGCGCCGCAACGTCGCACAGCGGCGTGGCTGCATCTCATCGTAGAGAAGATTCCCTTGTTTGTCCTCTCAGCTGCCTCATGTGTGGCGACGATTCTGGCACAGAAAGAAGCTTTCGCTCCAACGCGCGCAATCCCTTTGCAGGAGAGAGTTGCCAATGCTGTCGTCGCCTATGTCGAGTACCTGGGCCAAGCGATCTATCCGGCGCATCTGGCGGTCTTGTATCCATACCCGGAAGGCAGTCTCAGCGTTGCTCAGGCGATCGTTGCCTTGGTCTTCTTACTGATCGTCTCTGTAATTTTCTTTGTCTGGCGCAAGGCCTATCCGTTTGCCGTAACAGGTTCGTTCTGGTTTGTGGGGATGCTGGTTCCGATGATTGGCATTGTGCAGGTTGGATCGCAACCAAGGGCCGACCGTTACACTTACCTGCCTGAGATTGGCTTATACATTGTCGCGACTTGGGGCGCGATGGAGCTGTTCAAAAGGTGGCAGCACAAACGCGAAGTATTTGCCGTTGCGTTGCTTATAATCGGAGCGTTCGTAACGCGCAGCTATTTCCAAACTTCATATTGGTCGAATAGCGAGACGCTGTGGAGGCATACGCTCGATGTTACCTCTCGCAATTACATTGCCCAAAACAACCTTGCCGGCACGCTGCTGGACAAGGGGCAACTTGGCGAAGCGATCGCGCATTACAGAGAAGCTCTTGAGATAAAGCCGGATGTGGCGCAGGTGCAGAGCAATCTGGGGAATGCTCTCGTGCGAGAGGGACAGGTAGAGGAAGCTATCGTCCACTTGCAAAAGGCGCTCGAGATCGACCCTGGCTATGCGGAAGCATATAACCACATGGGAAGCGCTCTCATGAAGAAGGGGCAAGCTGGCGAAGCCATCGCTTATTATCAAAAGGCGGTTCAGCTGAACGCCAGTTACGCCGATGCCTACAACAATCTGGGCGTGGCTTTTCTGCGAAACGGCCAGGTGGACGAGGCCATTGCGCATTACAGGAAGGCCGTGGCGATCAATCCAGGATCTGCCGAAATGCAGTACAATCTTGGTAACGCTCTTGCCCGCAAAGGCAACTGGGCCGATGCGATCGAGTGCTACCAGGCTGCGCTCAGCACAGAGCGCGATTCTGTCAAAGCTGCCAAAGTGCGCAATAATCTCGGCGCCGCTCTGGAGAAGCTTGGAAAATCCGACGAAGCGCTCGAGCAGTTCAGCCAAGCGCTGCAAATCAATGGAAATTATCCCGAGGCCCATTGCAACCTGGGACGGATGCTCGCTCAGCGCGGGCGGCGGGATGAAGCGGTGGCGCATCTGGGGGAAGCATTGCGCCTCAAGCCCGGATACGAAGAGGCAAGAAAACAATTGCGCGAACTTGGCGTAACTGTAGCGCCCTGAGCGGCACGCGCTGCCGATTGGGCAGTGCACGCGACATGCGTGAGGCCCAGCCCGGCCCGTGGTTTCAATTTTTTTGCAGAAGGCAACGAAGAAAACAAAAGCTGTAGTTGATTTGAAAAAACCTTCGTTACCTTCGTTTTCTTCTGTTGATTTTTGTCCTGCCATAGGTCGCGGCGGCGGCCACTTCCGAGAAATCGGTGTGATCCGCGGTTCAAGGATTTAGAGGTCAGAATGCAGAGATCGGAAGTCACTTTTTCGTTCGCGTTTATTCGCGTGATTCGCGGGCACGTCTCCTCTCCGTTCGTGTCAATTCGCCTGCCTCGCCGTAGCCCATGGCGCGCCGTAGTCCGACGACTGCCGGACGAAGGCGGCTTGGCGAAGGCGGGTGTCCACACCGTCCCGCCGCCTGCTCGCGAAGACTTTCGGAGTAGCCTCGCGCGAAGGCGGATTCGTGATTAGCCAAAAAAATTGTCAAAAAAAGTATTGACATTTTTTGGCGTATCTGAGCAAATAGGGCGTTTCGCCCTCAAAATGTAGTTTTGCA
>QHOM01000273.1 GCA_003218785.1 Verrucomicrobiota bacterium | reverse complement strand
TCGCCACCCGCATTTTCGGGACGTCCTTGAAAACCATGTGCTGCCGCACCATTTCGACCGTGGCGTCGATCTCAGCACCAGAAAACCGCAAACGTCTCATGATTTCTTCGGTCATTTCTGCGCCAATGCGATCATGGCCGTTGAATCGGATTCGCCCCGTTTCATCGACAACTGCCGTGCGCGGTTTCGCCACATCATGAAGCAACACAGAGAAAACGAGCGGCACAGACACTTTCTCTGGAAGAAATTGCAGCATCAAGCGCGTGTGCTCGAAAACGTCGCCTTCTGGATGAAATTGCTCCGGCTGCTTGCAACCTTTCATAGCGTCGATTTCGGGCAGAATGGCACGCATTAGCCCGCTCGAATCGAGCAAATCCCAGCCGCGCATTCTGTTTGGCGAGAGAAAAATGCGCGCCAGCTCTTCACGAATTCGTTCCGCGCTGATCTTATTGACCGAGGCCGCATTCGCCACCAGCGCGTCCCACGTTTGACTGTCGATCTTGTAACCAAGCACCGTGGCGAAACGCACCGCGCGCAGCATGCGCAACCGATCTTCCGCGAAACGCTGCGCCGCATCGCCAATTGCGCGCACCAATTTCGCCGCGATATCGGCGCGGCCGCCCACGAAATCGACCACTTCCTCCGCGACCGGGTCGTAAAACATTCCGTTGATCGTGAAATCGCGGCGTTTTGCGTCCTCCTCTGGAGATGAAAAGTGCACCGCGCTCGGGTGCCTTCCATCGATATACGCCTCATCTGAGCGAAAGGTCGCGACCTCGAATTGGAAACCGTTTTCCAACACCAGGATCACACCAAAATGCGCACCAACCGCGTAGGTGCGCGGAAAAAGTTTCTGAACATTTTCCGGTTTGGCATCCGTGGCGATGTCGAAGTCTTTCGGGGTCTGGCCCCGGACGATATCGCGCACGCATCCCCCCGCGAAATACGCAATATGACCGCTTTCCCGCAAATGGGCGGCAATTTCACGCGCGGTTTTTTCCATCGGCGAAGCTTTCATTGGGTGAGGGCGGTTCACCGAACCGTCCATCTATCTTGCGAGCGCAGGCGATTGAGGTCAATCGCCCCTGCTTTTAGGCGCGCCTTTACCTTGCCAAAATGAATGAATGATAAACAAGACGACTGCAATTGAGATGCATGAATCGGCGACATTAAACGCCGGCCAGGGATGCGCGTATGGAATGTGCAAATCGAAAAGAAGGAAATCGATCACGTGCCCATAAAGAAGACGATCGGTAACGTTTCCCAGGATGCCGGCGAGTAGAAGCGCAAGTGACATATCGCGCCAAAGATCGGACGACCGTCGTCGCACGAGGAGGGCTAGAACAACGAGAAGCGCGACAGATGAAATTGCGATGAAGAAAGTGTTGTTGTTCCTGAAGGAACCAAAGGCTGCGCCGGTGTTTGTGACGTTAACCAGGTTGAAGAAACCCGATATCACCGTGTGCGGCGCGTCTGGGCTAATAAACCGCAGGACCAGCTGTTTCGTCCATTGATCGAGCGCGTATAGCGGCAGCGAGAGAAAGAAGATAAATTTCATCCCGATCCCCTGTCATTCCGAGCGGAGCGTAGGTAGGGGCGATTGACCCAATCGCCCGGGCAGTTCAGTGAACCGCCGCTACGAATAAGACACGTCTCGACTCCGCTCGACATGACAATAACCGATTGTCGCGGAGTCATTCGGTAATCTCGTGTGCGGCACGGCTTTTATTCGCCTCCACTACGCTCTCGCACCGGTCGCACAAATCCGGATGCGCTTTGCTCGCGCCAACCGTTGGCCGATGACGCCAGCAGCGCGCGCATTTCGGATGAGACGTCTTGCTGACCACGATTTGCAGGCTTTCTCGTTTTGCGAGTTTCACTTCACTGACAATAAGAATCTGCGCCAATAACTCAGTTTGTGAGAGCCACCAATCGTCCAGCAACTCGTCGCCGTCTGAGCATTCTAGTAAAATGCTCGCTTCTTGCGATGTGCCAATCATGCCCTGGCTTCGCTGCCGTTCAATATGCGGTCCTAGCATTGTGCGAACGTAGAGAGCCTGTTGAAATAGATTTTCTGCATTCGCATCGAAGAGACCCCCTTCGAAGAAATCCTGAAGATGCACGGAACCGCTCGAACGAAGACGAATCCAAGCTTCCTCAGCAGTAAATACGAGAATCGGGGCAAGCAATCGGCAAAGAGTGTCAAATATCCTGTGCGTTGTGGTCTGCGTTGCGCGCCGGCGCTGTGAATCTGGAGCATCGCAATAGAGCCAATCTTTAGTGATGTCGATGTAGAGACTGCTAAGATCTATCGCGCAAAACTGATTTAACCGGTGGTAGACCTTATGGAATTCGAAGGACTCGTAGGCAGACCGACAATCCACGTTCAAATTTGCAAGTCGGTCTAGAATCCAGCGATCAATCAGCCCAAACGATTCTTTAGGCGCAGAATTGTTTTTCCAATCGAAGTCGTAGAGATTGCCTGACAAGATGCGCAGCGTGTTCCGAATTCGGCGGTATGTATCGCCGAGGCGCGCGAACATTTCTTCAGAAAACGGCACGTCGTCCGTGTAATCGATGCTGCTGGCCCAAAGCCGAACGAGATCCGCGCCATGACGCCCGACGAAATGGTCGGCGTCCGTCGGCTTGTCGTACGTGCCCGATTTCGAGATCTTTTTTCCGTCAAGATCGACAACAAAACCGTGAGTGACGCAGGTTTTGTACGGCGCGCGATTGTTCAATGCGACGCTTGTCAGGAGTGACGATTGAAACCAACCCCGATGCTGATCGGTCGCCTCGAGATACATGTCAGCGGGATCGCGCAGCTCAGGATGCAGCGCACAAACGGCTTTGTGTGAAACGCCGCTGTCGATCCAAACGTCGATCGTGTCGTTGCGATGCGTGGCGCCCTCCGGCAAGCCGAGCTCGCGCGCAAGATCGACATCATTCAACTCAAACCAAATATTTGACCCGCGCTGTGCGACGAGATCAGCGAGCTTGCGAATAATTTTTGCATCGAGAATCGCTTGTCCCTTTCTTGAATAAAAAACCGGCAACGGCACGCCCCAGCTGCGTTGGCGCGAGATCACCCAATCGGGTCGCGATTCGACTGTGCCCGCGATGCGATTTTCGCCCCACTTTGGAATCCATTTCACTTCTTTGTGAATGGCATCGAGCGCTCTGCCACGCAGCTCATCGATGCGAATGAAGAATTGTTCGACATTGCGGAAGATGATCGGGGTTTTGGAACGCCAACAGTATGGATAGGAGTGATGAAACTTCTGTTCGCCAAGCAGCATGCCGCACTCGCGCAGCAATTCGACAATGTCGCGGTTGGCGTCGAAG
>QHOM01000272.1 GCA_003218785.1 Verrucomicrobiota bacterium | reverse complement strand
CTGAGATTCATCTGATTCGTCTTGTTCAACAGTTGGGTCGCACGGTCCAGGTTTGCTTCATGCAGCGGTTCGGCAGCCACCCGAATATTAAGCGAATCCAGCCATTCGCCCAAGGACGCGACTTCTGTTCGCGCCGCCTGGCGTTTTTTCTCCGCAAAATACATGTTGGTTCGACCAACATCCTCAGTGGTAACGAGGGGAGCATCGAAGCAACGTAGTTGCATCAAGACGCTCTTGCGGCCCATTACGTCCGCGGGCCATTCCGGCACGAAAACATCGGGGAGCGCTTGTCGCACCCGGGCGCGCTCGACCGGGCTGTCGTCAACAAAAACGACCGACTGCAAGCCGAGGTTTAGTTCAGATACGAGGTCGAGGATGTTTTGCGCCTTGTCCTGCCAATTGATACGCCAACCAGCAAAGTCATCTTGCCGCAACACCATCTCCGGGTGTGAACGAATCGCTTCCAATGCGGTGCTCTCCTCATTCTTACTAACGATACCCAGCAGCACTCCGCGCCGCTTCAAAGCCTTCAGCCCCAGCTGAAAATCTCGAAACGCTTCCCCAATTGGATCAATTCCCCCCAACCGAACATTCTGCCACCCGACATCACCAACGATGCCTCCCCACAAAGTCTCATCTAAATCCACGAGGAGGAGTTTCCTCGTCTCGCCGGTTAGCGCTCGGACGGCCGCTTTAATTTCCGCTGCGGCGGTCTTTAAAAACTCAAAGCCGAAAGGAGTTTTTGATAAATACCACAATCGCTGGCTGAATGACTTTTCCCCGTGAACCGCTACCCACCTGGCAGCATCCAACACGAATATCCGGGAATCATTTTGTAAGTTTTCGACCAGCCGTAGGTTCATCCGCATTAAGGCGAGCGACAACCCCTGCCGCAAATCCATGTCTAAGAGACCCATCCTCTTTTCAAACGGTCCTACCACCCAGCTTGGAACAAATATATAGTTCACATGGCCCGGTATTGCCTTTATTGAACCGCAAAATTCATCAACTTCCTGCATTAGTTGTTCTGGTTCTGCCTCTTCGCTTTCCAGCAATCTTCTGTAACTCGGGCTCACACTTTCGGGCGACGTCCAGACCACCACGCCTTGGGTTCCCTTACTCCAAAGGTCGCTCGCTGGCTCTAACAGGACCTGCATTACCTGCCCAAACGGAGCAGTAACAGCGCGTATCATTGGCGATTCCTCATCTTTCGAAAGCAGCGCCGCCAAGTTGCTCAGGTTAAAATTTGAGATGAGCAGGAAATCGAGTATCGGCTCGGTTTTCGATAGTTCGGTTGTCATTGACGTCTAAACGCGCTCCGGATCGCGAAAAACAGGTCGTTCTGTCGGCTGCTCAGCAAGCTCAGTTTGTTAAGCGGAAGCGCACTGGGACCTGGGAGCGGCGAGCTCTTGGCTGCTTTCATATCCATACTTGACGAGATACGGTTCCAAAACTTCCTCCAAAATCGCGAACTGCTGGTCGGTTAAATCACTTTTCCATTTTTGGTTTTCGTTTTTCACATGAAAAGCCTGTGCCGCCCTCTCAAATTGTTCAGACCACGGCAATTCACAGTGATTGGCAATCCTTCTAAGTTCAGCGATCGGGTTCGTGCAAAACGTTTCATAGCGAACCTGGCAAATGCCGATACCTGGGAAGTCTTTCTTTAGCTCTTCGAGGTAATCGAGATGAGTCTTCCATTCTATTCCGGCGAGAGCGATGAAGGAATGATGATGACGCTCCCATTCCTCTTGATACTCTGCAGGCATCTTACCCGACCAGATATTCAATCCCTGCCACCCTTTCCAGAAGGTGTTCATACGAGAATCAGCTACTGCCCGGCCGTCGCGTATTACATGGATAAACTTTGCATCCGGAAAGATATTGTGCAAAAAACTGATTCGCGGCATGCCCGTGATCTTAACAAGTAACCGCCTCCTCTTCGCTGTCAGCAGTTCGCTTGCAACTGTTCGCAGAGCTCTTTTCGTGCGCAAACTCACGTCCGACGCAACCAAGTCTCGATTCGGCTTGCTAAATCCGGCGAAGTAGAAATCCCAGAATGCGTAGTTCTCCAAGGGAACAAACCGGCGTCTGAGATAGCTGTTTAGTATCGGAACATCAATTCCCGACATCAGCCACCGATTGAGGTAAGGGCGTCCAGGGAATTTGCCACACAACAGCGACAGCCAATTCACCTGAGGATGGGTTGAGAGCATCGTGTGAATAAGAGTGGTACCGCTCCGACCTAGACCTGTAATGAAAATCGGCTTTTCGATCGGCATTTGGTACCTCCCGCGACTGGGAACCACGGGTTCCCTGGAAGGTTTGGTGTTAATGCCAAGCGACATACGCGGAAAATCGGTTGGTTTATCCCGTGGAATGGCCGCGCCAGCTATTTCTCTGCCGTCAGAGGCTGTTCGGGGTTCGAACTAAAGCCAGCAGGTCTCCTGTTCGGCGCTCCATCGCCACCCATGCACGTTTGATAAGGGCTGGGTCGAGAACGCGGAGCACGAACAGTGAAAGAATAAGTGCGCCGGATCCAAGAGCTGTAGGCAAAGCCAAAGCGGTTGCTTTAGCAGCAAGCCCATGCAGCGGAATTGAGGCAGCCAGCCAGTTTCCCACCCAAATGAATACAGCCATAATCAAGGAGGCCCCACAAATTCTTATCGAGACGTCCCGCACCGCTCCAAAGCCAATTTTCCCGATGCGGCGCCGCAACAAATAGAGCAAAAACCAAGCCCCGAGGCCATAGCCAAACGACTGCCCAAGGGGGATACCGTAGACACCTGCAATACGCACCAGAAAGAAACTGGTCGCAACAAAAAGCGTCGCGCTCACCATCGCACTTGCTACTGGTGTCTTTGTGTCCTGTTCGGCAAAGAAAGGTAGCTCCAGCAAGCCCCTAAAACGTCCGAGAAACAGGTACGGAATCATCATTAACAGGATATTTGCCACCAGAGTGGTGTCTGCGGCCGAGAAGTTGGCCCGCTCATAGAGCAAGGAAATCAACGGTCGATTCACCATCGCAAGCCAGATCGAAAAAGGGATCGACACAAGCAACAACAGATACAATCCGTGCTGAAGGTGCTTCCGTGTTGCTTCCGAGTCGCGCGTTGCCACACTCTCGGCAATTGTCGGCATGGCGGCGATGACAATACTACCGACTAGAAGACCTGCGAATGACTCAATGATCCGGGTCGCCAGGCGCAGAGCCGTCACGTTTCCAGGGCCGAGCATGGAGCCCAGAGCGTTCGTCAAGGATTCCACGCCCACGGCGCAGGCCTGGCCCGCGAGTGGAAAAATCATCAGAGTGTAAGCTTGGATCATATCAGGA
>QHOM01000271.1 GCA_003218785.1 Verrucomicrobiota bacterium | reverse complement strand
GGACAGGCGTTGTCGCACTTTTTCAGCGGGAACGTTGCGCGGGCTGCCAAGGTGAATCATTCGATTGCGTGAAGGCCTTCCCGCCCAGACTGGCATCGTTCCGAGACACTTCAGCGGACGAGGAATCTCACGCTGCTGCACTCGAAAGCAGTCCTTCGCTTTCTGCGGAGTGGTCATCCTGAGCGAGTTTGGTTCTTTGCTTGCGAAAAGCCAGGCGAGTCAAAGGAACCCTATTCTGCCAGTGCGGCCACGGGCACCAAGGAATCTTCACCACGGCTGGGAGGCCTTTTCATACGACGTCAGATCATTGTTTTCGTGTAAATTCAATTCAGCTGCACGCATGAACACTTAACGCTCTTGTCTTCTCCGCAAAACCCGTTCTCTGATCCTGCGGCGCACCAAGGGACGGAACTTCAATCGCCGGTTCCGCCACCCTCCATCTCGCCAGCAGCCGTAGAGAACCCCGTCTGGAGCGGCTGGGAAGTGCTGGCGCTCGCCTGTGTGACACTCACGGCGATTTTCCTTTTCCTGATAGTCGTTACCCTCGCAGCACACCGCTTGGCCTATTCGGATGTCCCCTGGACAGAGGTGGCAAAGTACCCAGGCGTGATTGTCCTGTCGCAACTGCTGGCTTACATCTTGGTTTTCTCGCTGATGTATTTCCTCGTGAAACGCGATCACGGCCAGGATTTTTGGCGCGCAATTCGCTGGAACTGGCCACAAAAATGGTCCAGTTATATCTTCGGCGGAATTCTGCTCGCTCTGGGCTTGCAGGCCTTTGCCCATCTCTTGCCAATGCCCAAAAACCTGCCGATCGACCAGTTCTTTCAGACTGCACGCGAAGCTTATCTGCTTTCAATATTCGGGATGAGCTTGGCGCCATTACTTGAAGAGTTGTTTTTTCGTGGATTTCTATACCCCGTGTTGGCGCGACGGCTGGGCATGGCTGCCGGTATTTTTCTCACAGCGCTGGCCTTCGCCCTGATCCATGGAGCGCAACTAATGTACGCTTGGGGGCCGGTGCTTGTGATTTTTCTGGTGGGCTTGGTGCTAACTCTGGTGCGCGCCGTTACGAAGTCGGTTGCGGCCAGCCTACTTATCCATATGGCATATAACGGAACAATTTCACTCGCAATGTTCGCCGCCACCAGCGGTTTCCGGCATTTGGAACGGCTGAAACAGTAAGTCGGGCTCAGGCGTCCGCCTTCAGGCATCCCTGCCCGTGTTATCGTAGATTTTCTATGTCTCCCAACCGTGAGGAACTATTGCGCCTTCTTGCCGCGAAGTCTTTTCGGTTAGGGAAATTTAGACTTTCGTCTGGAGCTAGCAGCGACTACTACGTCGACTGCCGCACGACTACCCTGGACGCCAAAGGATCGCGGCTCACGGGACAGGTTTTTTGGGATGAGATTCGTGCTCGAAGCTGGAGGCCACATGCTGTCGGAGGACTCACCATGGGCGCCGATCCCATCGTCACTGCGGTTTCGGTCGTGAGCGGTGAGCTCAACGGATTCCTTGTCCGCAAGACGGAAAAGCAGCACGGCACCGGACAGCGCATCGAAGGCTTCTGTGAGAAAGGCGCGCCGGTGGTAATCGTGGACGACGTCTGCACTACCGGCTCATCCACCGTTCAGGCAATCGAAGCCGCCCGCGAATTTGGATTCGAGATCGTCGGGGTGATGTGCCTGGTGGAGCGTGAAGAGGCCAGGGGCCGTCCACAAGTAGAGAAGGCCGCGGCTCCGGCGGCGTTCGTTTCGATTTTCACGGCCAACGAAGTGCGCCAGGAGCACCTTAAGTCGATTGAGACACTAAGTCATTGAATGATTGAGTCATTGAAACTCTGAAATGCCACAACTCTTTTCTTGAAGGTGACGCAATAAATTAGAGAGTCAATAGCTTTAATGAGTCAATTTTTCTAAAAACTGAGAACTGAACTGTGATCAAGACTCTCGAATGGACGGACTCCGGCGTTCGCTTCATTGATCAGACGAAGCTGCCCACTGAGGAAACCTACGTAACCTGCAAGACGCACGAGCAGGTCGCTGACCTAATTCGTAAGATGGTCGTTCGCGGTGCGCCGGCGATTGGCGTTGCTGCCGCCATGGGAATCGCGCTGGGGATAAAGAATTCAAAAGCAGCCACCGGAGTGGAACTCAAGCAGGAGTTCGAGCGAATCTGCGACCTGATCGGCAAAACCCGACCCACAGCCGTGAACCTTTTCTGGGCCATCCGCCGCATGCGGCAAAAATTCGAGTACTTCCGCATGCGCACTATCCCGCAGATCAAACAAGAGCTGATTGAAGAAGCCCAGCGCATGCACGCGGAAGACATCGCCGCCAATCAAGCCATGGGCCGCCACGGCGCGACCCTCATGCCTACGAGCGGTGGCGTGCTCACCCACTGCAATGCGGGCGCGCTGGCCACCTGTGGTTACGGGACCGCACTGGGGGTGATTCGCGCGGCGGTAGAGCAGGGCAAGAAGATCCACGTCTATGCCGACGAAACGCGCCCCTTCCTTCAGGGCTCGCGCCTAACCGCATGGGAACTGATGAAAGATGGCATCCCAACGACCGTGATATCCGACAACATGGCCGGAGCTATGATGAAACAGGGCAAAATCGGCGCCATTGTGGTAGGTGCCGACCGCATCGCCGCCAACGGCGATGTGGCCAACAAGATCGGCACATACACTGTTGCCGTGCTAGCAAAAGAACACGCGATCCCGTTCTATGTCGCCGCGCCGTTTTCGACCATTGATCTGGAAACGTCCAACGGCAGCACGATTCCGATCGAGCAACGCAATGCGCGCGAGGTCACGCACATCGCGGGGAAGGCGATCGCGCCTGAAGGCGTCGAAGTAGAAAATCCGGCATTCGACGTGACCCCTGGGAAATACGTGACCGCGATCATCACCGAGCGTGGCATCGCACGAGCGCCTTACAATGAATCTTTGCGAAAGCTGGCGGAAGAGCCGGCAGTAGCG
>QHOM01000270.1 GCA_003218785.1 Verrucomicrobiota bacterium | reverse complement strand
CTGCTCGGCAGCGGAAGGGGTCGGCGGCATGTTGGGATCGGGAGCTGTTGCAGTTTGTTTGCCGGGCGCGGGCTCCGGCACGGGCTTTGGAGGCGCGTCTTCGGGGATTTCGCTACGAAGCTCTCCCTCGGGCGTGAACAGCCGGCGGTCGGTAATGGTGAAACCAGAGTCTTCTTTCTTCTGGGCCATAACTTTTTCCTTCTAATCGTTGATGACTTCGAATGGCAATTGAGTCACTGTCGCCCGCGCGTTGCCAGCTTGCAATTCTTTGTCGGGCATTGCCGCTTCGCGGCGCAAGTAACCCAGGGCGACTGCGCGCTCACCAGCCGCGCCAGGCAGTGAAGCCGAGCTGGTGATCTCGCCAACATCCTTTCCTGCGGACTGAATCTTTGTTCCCGCCGCAGGCAAAGGCCCGTCAATCAGAAAGCCGGTGAATTTGCGGCGCACGTTGCCACGCGAACGGATCCGCTCCACGATCTCCTGCCCGATGTAGCAGCCCTTACTGAAATGGAGAGCGCCGGTCTGTTCGGTTTCCTGTGGCAGGTCGCGCTCGCGAATATCCTGGCCATACTTGGGGATCCCCAACGCGACACGGTACAGATCGAGGGCAGTGGTGCCGACAGGTTTGGCGCCTGTATTGACGAGAGCTTCCCAAACTTGCTTGGCATTTTCCGGGGCAAGCCAGATCTCGTAAGATTCGCGCTTCTCATTCTCGCCGCGAACGATCGTTAACCCAACCTGCTGCCACGCAACGTCAGCGAACTGCAAAGGCTTGAGTTCAGGTACTTGCAATCCTGCGGCAATGAGCAAGGCGCGCGATTTCGGTCCCGCGACGCCGATTGAGGTCAGCTTCTCGCTGATGTTGGTGACCTCCACATTATCCATGATGATGTAGTGATCGAAAATTTCGAGCAATTTGGCTAACTGCGACTGGTCGGTATCCACCAGCAAGGAATCGCCCCGGTTATAGACATATAGATCGCCGAGAATGTGCCCCTGCGGGTTCAGCAGAAAGGCATAGACACCCTGGCCGACACTCAGGTCACGGACATTGTTCGTGACCATGCCATTGAGCCAGCGAACGCGGTCCTTGCCAGTAAGCACGATCTTCGCCCGCCAGCCTAGGTCGTAGACACCGCAACCAGAGAGCAGAGCTAAGAATTCTGAGGGCACATCGGAGTACACAGCGAAACTTGTTGCACCACGGTACTCCGCCGTGCGCATGGTGTTGGAATCTAGTTTCTCGGTTAGGGCCGTTACGCTCATCTCAATCTATTGATTATAGCGAAGCCTCGAGGACACATGGCACATCTCGGTGTGTTACCTTTCCAGCCGTGAGCACAAAAAAACGCATTGCAATCGTTCCTGGAGACGGCATTGGACGGGAGGTAGTTCCCCAGGCCGTCAGAGTAATTCAAGCCACAGGTGCCCCCGTCGAGATGACACAATTCGACTGGAGCGCCGAACGCTACCTCGCCGACGGGCTCACGATTCCGCCAGACGGCTTCGCCATGCTGGGACGTGATTTCGATGCCATCCTAGTGGGCGCCTTCGGCGACCCGCGAGTGCCTTCAAATATCCACGCCAAAGAAATTCTATTGGGCATGCGCTTCAAGATGGATCTCTATGCCAACGTTCGACCGGTCCGATTGCTCGATGCAGCGCTCTGTCCGCTGAAAGGAATCGAACCGAACGACATCGACTTTGTCGTTGTGCGGGAGAATACCGAAGGCGTTTACGTAGATGTCGGTGGCGTCTTCAAGCAAGGCACGCTGGACGAAATCGCGGTGCAGCAGGATATCAATACACGCAAGGGCGTCGAACGCGTGATTCGCTATGCGTTCGAATACTGCGAGCGCCAGAAGAAGCAGGACGGCAGCCCGCGTAAACGAGTGCTCATGACGGACAAAGCCAATGTCATGACCTATGCGCACGGACTCTGGCAGCGCGTGTTCAAGGAAGTGAGCCGCGAATATCCGCAGATCAAGGCCGAACACATGTACGTGGACGCGCTCTGCATGCAGATGGTGCGCGACCCGCGGCAGTTCGATGTGATCGTGACAAACAACATGTTCGGAGACATCATCACCGATCTAGCTGCCGGCCTACAGGGTGGGCTGGGAATGGCAGCGAGCGGCAACATCCATCCAGGAAAGACATCGATGTTTGAGCCGGTGCACGGTTCGGCACCGCCGATTGCGGGAAAGAACGTTGCGAACCCGTTTGGCGCGATCTTGACTGCCGCCATGATGCTGAATCATCTCGGGCTGGCGCGAGAAGCGGAAAGGATCGAAGCCGCAGTGCTGGAAGCCGTACGCCAGAAGAAGACGACGCAGGACATCGGCGGAGCCTTGGGGACTAGAGAGGCAGGAAACTGGGTTGCGAGTTTTATTAATCACGCCTAGGCAAATCCTCTCTTCGCCTCCGTATAAACACAGATGCTTTCGAAGGGCAAACCCGCAAACGAGTTGGGGAGTGCACAACAATGCCGGAAGAACATTAAATCGCGCCGATAGCGGCGGCCTTTCTCTGCCAGATACTCGGACATCCGCGGCGAAAGAGACTAGTTGAACATGGCCCGCAGTCTCCTCAGCGCCGCCAACGCCACCAGATATCTCTCCTCCAGCGCGTACGCCTGCGCGTAGCACTCTTTCGCCTTCTCCCAATCGTGCTTGTGCTCGTACACGCGGCCTAAATTGAAGTGTGGGTAGCAGCGAGCTTCGTAGCGCTTCGCACGAGCAGCTTTCGCAAGCCAGGGGATAGCCTCCTCCCATTTTCCTTGTTCAATCAGATAGGCCCCGATATCGTTGTAAGGATTGCCGAACTCGGGATCCACCTTGATCGCTTCCAAACATTCAGCGATAGCGCGGTTGTAATCGCCGAGGAAAGAATATGTCCAGCCACGGAATGTGTAGGCCTCAGCGGTGGGGAAGGCCTCGATGGAGCGGGTGTAGAACTCAATAGCCTGCTGGTATTCTCCCGCCATTTGCTGCTCGTAGGCTTGGCGGAAATAGGCGGCGGCAGCGGTGCGAGGATCGGCTTCGAACATAGTAAAACCTATGACAAGCTTGAAGAAATTTTATCGGAAATTCTGGGCCACGCTTTGCACAGGCGTATTGTTCATCTTGCTGGGCGCGACGATCTGGGGGCAGCCGGCTCAGCCCCAACCTACTTCCGCCATCTCACAGCAGCAGACTTCGGGCGAGGACTCACGACCTTCTGAGAATCAAAAATCCGCGGGCAAGAGTGACCGTGCCACACAAGGGCAGAGTTCTCAATCCGCCAGCACCACCCAGGCCGAGACCGAGCACAAAATCTCGTCCAAAGAGGCCGAGGAACTCTTTCGTTCGGTCGACGAAATCCTGAA
>QHOM01000269.1 GCA_003218785.1 Verrucomicrobiota bacterium | reverse complement strand
GCGCGTCGATCGATTAGTTTTGCCATGCGCTGAACGTAAATGAGTCAGCGGCGTTCAACCAGCGCCATCATGGCGTTCTGCAAACGCAAACGCTCGGCTTCAAACTCATCTTCTGTGCTTGTCGATCTCACCCGATAAGGCTGGCCGATTATCACACGTACTTTGCCAAACGGGCGCGGCACAATGAATCGATCCCAGCTTTTAATGCGCCAGCAGCTCGAATATTCCATGTTAACAGGCAAAACAGCCGCTCTGGATTTTTGCGCGAGAAAAATAATCCCTGCGCCAAGTTCGTAGGCCGGACCGCGCGGGCCGTCGGGCGTGATGACAACGTCGTGGCCGGATGCGAGCACGTCGGTGAGCTGGAGGATCGCACTCGCACCCAATCGCGAGCTCGAGCCGCGCACGACATCGAAGCCGAACCGCTTGATTGCATCGGCCAGCAATTCGCCATCGCGACTGGCGCTGATCAGAGCCGCGCCGTGGCGGTTGAAAAAAAAACGACGGAGCACGAATGGAAATAACAACAATCGATTATGCCAGAGAGCGCCGATGTAATTTTCAGCGATCGGTTTTCCAACAATGCCTGCGCGATCTTCTATTTCATAGCGCAGCGTGCGCGCCCAGAGCTGCAACAAGCGGAACCCGAACGCGATCAGCCAACGCGCGGGTCGACCTTCGATCTTCAATGTTTGCGGATAGGTTTTGGCATGTCACGGCCCCAGCGGTACGCGCTCGGGTTGGGCAAGCCGATTTGATCAAGAATGCGCCAAACGACCGTATCAACGACGGCCGTAACGGAACCTGGCCTGCTATAGAAAGAGGGGATCGCTGGCAGAACAATTGCTCCTGCCTTGAGCAACGTTACGACATTGCGCGCGTGAATTAAGTTCCAGGGCGTCTCGCGCGGAACGACGATCAATTTCCGCCGTTCCTTCAAAAAAACGTCAGCCGCGCGCAGCAAAGCGCTATCGCTGGAGCCGGACGCAATCCGCCCAAGCGTGGCCATCGAGCAGGGGACTATAACCATCGCGTCAAAGCGCGCTGAGCCGCTGACAAATGGAACATCGAGATCGTTCTCAGAATGCTGGGCGATTGCTTTCGGAATTTTGAGAGCGCCGATTTCTTGCTTCGCGACTTGTTTGGCATGCGCGCTCATAACGAGATGAATTTCGTGTGCTGCGCAATCAATCTGCTCGAGCAACCTTTGCAGATAAATGGTTCCGCTCGCGCCCGTGGCGGCGATCACAAGTTTCATCGGATTAAGACACGAATTACACGAATTCTCACGAATCTCATCACGTTTGAGTCAATCTGTTGGTGAATTCGTGTCGATTCGTGAAATTCGTGTCTCATAAAACAACCCTTTTCCACTCCAGGGAATCGCCACCGAAATTGGCCAACAGACCGAGGCGAAGTTTCGAGCCGGCAAGATAGTTTAGCACTTGTTTGATGTGCGAATCAGAGAGTTTTTCGACTTCTTTGGTCTCAAAGAGAATTTTATCCCACACGACGAAGTCCGCGTAATAATAGTAAGGCAGGATGCCTCCCTTGTAGGGGATTTCATAATTTTTCTCGCGCAAGAAAGGAATTCCCCGCGCGACTCAGTTCAACGACTAGAGCGTCCTTGTAGATGGCTTTCATCGTGGCCTTTTCCCAGTTCGCGATGAATTTCCATGCAAAAACCGACGAGTTTAAAAACTTCTTACACACGGACACGAACGACACGAATTATCACGAATCTCATAACGCTCGAGTCAATCGCTTTGGGTCAATTCGTGCGGCTTCGTGAAATTCGTGTCTCACTTCCGGTCGTCGAGTTTGAATTTAATCCGGTATCGGAGCAATAAGATACGGTATGGTCAAAAAACTCTTACACACCCGTTATCGCGTGAAGGATCTGGAAAAAACGGTCTCGTTCTATAAAGATGTCCTCGGGCTCAAGGAGCTGCATCGCCAGACATCCGGTCGCGGCTCGCAGCTCGTTTTCCTGAAAGCCCCCGAGAGCGAACAGGAGATTGAGATTTGTAAATTTGATGAGAGCGGGCCGGTCGTGGTTGGTCCTGACCTCACGCATCTGGCATTTGAAGTGGACGACTTGGAAAAGTTCGCGCGAGAAGCGGCTGCGAAAGGTTATCCGTTGTCGGACGGGCCGCATGCAAGTAGCAGCGGCAAAATTGCGTTCATCGACGCGCCCGAAGGTTACGAGATCGAATTAATAGAGCATGCGACGAAGTCATAGCCGGAAAAATGCTGCGGCGACGGACTTGCGCCGATCAAAATTCTATCGCTAAGTTCCCGCCGATGAAGTGGCGCAACCGGATCTTGTTCCTCTGCGCATTGGTCTTAGCGTCGGCGCTCAGCGCGGGGGGTCAAGATGTCGTTGACTCTGAGGCGGTGCGGCCCAGCGGTATTTCGCCCGGGCCGGTTCGGAAAGCACAGGCGGTTACGGCGAAAGATGAACAGGATGACGATGTCTCGCCGAGTCCTGTTCGGAAGGCGCAGGGGACTAAATCGACCCATGCTCGCTCACACCGGACGCATGCCAAGCCGAAGCAAACACCAGAATCAACTCCAGCGCCGACAGAGTTCACTCCTGAAGGAATACCAAAGACCGGCGCAGCCTCGGTGATTGTCGTGGATGCGCATAACGGCCAGACATTATACGAAAAAAATCCCGACCAAACGCGAGCCGCGGCCAGCACGCAAAAATTGCTTACCGCTCTGATTATAGCGGAGCGGGGCTTCCTAGATCAGCCCGTTACGGTCCAACAAATCGATACAATGGCGGAGCCGGTGAAGCTGAATATCAAACCGGGCGACACGTATCAGCGGATCGATCTATTGCGAGCATTGCTGGTGAAAAGCCCTAACGACGTGGCGCGATGTCTGGCGCGGGATAATGCAGGCAGTGTGGAAACGTTTGCCGAGGTCATGAACAGGCGTGCGCGCGAACTCGGAGCCGTGAATTCGCACTTTGTTAATCCAAACGGTTTGCCTGTGCCCGGCCAGTATTCAACCGCACGCGATCTTTCGATGATCGCGCGCACGGCTTATGCGAATCCGACCATCCGTTCAATTGTTTGCCTTCCACAGCTTGTTTTTCGGGGATGAAAACCGGTTACACTGAGGCCGCTGGACACTGCTTGATCTGCAGCGGTTCGAGGGCGGGCCGCGACGTTATTGTTGTCGTGCTTGGCGACAGCAAGGCGGGAGTCTGGCGCGACGCGTCTGCGCTGCTTTCCTGGGGGCTTTGGATGTGACACACGAATTTCACTAATCCACACGAATTGATTGCCTCAAAGCTATAGGATTCGTGACAATTCGTGTCTCAACTCCAAGAGCGAGATTCTTTTCAAGAGCAATTGGAGGTGCTGCGGGCGCGTTCGTTAGACCGACATCTTCGCGAAATCAGTAGCGCGCAAGGGGCCGAAATCGAGGTCGCGGGGCGACAACTGATCAATTTGTCTTCGAACGATCATCTGGGTCTCGTCAACGATTCTCGACTGCGCGAGGCAGCGATCAATGCGATCGGCGAATTCGGGGTTGGCGCTGGGGCCTCGCGGCTGATCAGCGGGACGCAATCGCCACATGTGCGTTTGGAAAATGTGCTGGCCAAATGGAAAGGAACAGAAGCCGCGCTTTGTTTCAGCAGCGGATACGCAGCCGCGGTCGGCACGATCCCTGCCATAGTGGGCAAAAATGACGTCATCTTGCTCGACAAACTCTGCCACGCCTCATTGATCGATGGCGCAAAATTGAGCGGAGCGATCATTCGGATTTTCCCGCACAATCATCTGGGTAAACTGGAGAGTCATCTTCAGTGGTCACAGCGCGAACATGCGGGCAAACGCATCCTCATCTGGACCGAATCTGTCTTTTCCATGGACGGTGACCGCGCTCCGTTGCGCGAATTGGTTCAACTAAAGAAACGTTTTGGGGCGCTGTTATTGCTGGATGAAGCGCATGCTGCAGGAACTCCTGCCGACCAGCGAATTGAACAAGAAAAAGGCTAGCGCTGCTGGCAGCGCGATTTTTCCGTGGATCGTCGGCGACGAGTAAGCAGCGCTCGAGTTATCCCGGGCGTTGGAAAGTGAAGGATTTCTTGTTCGGGCGATTCGTTATCCTACAGTCGCGAAAGGTGCCGCGCGGTTGCGCATAACCGTGACTGCCTCCCACGAAGAAAATCAAATTCGATCGCTTTGCCAGGCGATCAAGCGGCTAGGCGCCTGAACCCTGTAGAGGCGGTCGTGTCGCCCGGAGCGCGCTTTTTTACTCCGCCAGAAACCGTCCCAAAATCGGTTTCAACTTTTCGACCGTCGCAGCCGGCCAAAGCTTGCGGTCGGTGACCAGCGCCGAATCCAGAGCGTAGTGCTCCGGCCAATTTGGCTCCATCGGAATGCGTGGGATTACATCGATGAGTAGTTTCTTCGCTGTCTCCGCATTCGCCATTAGATGACCGAGGACCGTCTGTGCGGAGACCGCTTCTTCTTCCATTTTCCAGCAATCGTAATCGGTGATCATTGCCATTACCGCGAACGCGATTTCGGCTTCGCGTGCCAACTTCGCTTCGGGAAGATTCGTCATTCCGATCACGTCGAAACCGTTCCGCCGATTGAATTCCGATTCCGTCCGTGTTGAAAATGCCGGTCCATCCATATTCACGTAAGTGCCGCCATTGTGTACCGTGACTCCGAGAGTTCTCGCCGATTGCGCCAAAAGATTTCGCAGCTTCGTGCTGATCGGTTCCGCGAACGCGATATGTGCAGCAATGCCCTCGCCGAAAAATGTATGAGCAGCGGGCCGACTCGTGCGATCGTAAAACTGCGAAGGCAACAAGATATCTCGCGGCGCATATTTTTCCTGCAAACTGCCCACGGCTCCCACTGAGATGATCCAGCGGACGTTGAGCGAACGCAGCGCATAAATATTGGCCCGGTGATTGAGTTCG
>QHOM01000268.1 GCA_003218785.1 Verrucomicrobiota bacterium | reverse complement strand
CAGCGTCGGTCGCTACTCGATCCGTGCCAATGATCAATTGTCCGCCTTTAGCCATCGCATCGCGCGCGTTGACCACGAGATTCATCAGCACCTGTTCGATCATCCCTTCGTCTGCCTGGACGGTGGGAAGGTTGGAACCGTAGCTCCACTGCAGTCTGATGTCTTCGCCGATGATGCGTCCGAGCATTTTGGTCATGTTGCCGATGACCTCGTTCAAGTCGAGCGGGTTGACTTGCATCTCTTTCTTGCGGCTGAAGGTGAGCAGTTGGCGGGTCAGGTTGGCGGCCCGTTCGCCCGCCGAAAAAACCTCTTTCAATTGCTCTTTCACTTCGGCACTGAGGTCCTCGCCTTCCATCATAAGGGTCGTGTAGCCCATGATCACGGCAAGGATGTTGTTGAAATCGTGCGCCACACCGCCCGCGAGCTGGCCGAAAGCTTCCATCTTCTGGGACTGCCGGAATTGTTCCTCAATTTGTTTGCGCTCGATGAACTGGCCGATCTGACTGCTCACCGTCGCGAACATCCCCAGCAATTCGTCATCCGGGGATAGAATCTTCGAGCTGAAAAAATCGATTACAGCGAGAGTCTCGTCCCGCAGCCGGATGGGAAACGCGATTGCGCTGCGCAAACCCAGCCGGGTGGCCAATACCTTGTTCGAAAGGTTGGTTTCTTGCGCCACGTCCGCGACCCATGCCGGTTGTCCGGTTTTCCAAACGCGGCCGGGCAAACCTTCACCCGCCGCGAACGTCGTCTGGCGACTGACGGCGACGAATTCATTCAATTCCGTGGACGGCGGGTGCCAGATTTCAACGCATCGCAGCCGCTTGGCTGCAGTATCCACCGTCCAAAGCTCGCCGAAGTCCCACTCGAACTCGTGACAAGCGATTTCGAGGATTCTCTTCGCGGCTTCAGTGAGCGTAGTCGATTTGGCCAACGCCTGCGTCATGGCATGATGTGCGGTCAGCCGTTGCTCCGCCTGTTTGCGCTGCGTGACATCACGGGAAATCACGACTACATTCTCAACCCTTCCTTCTTTATCCCGAATGACGCTCCCTTGCGACTCAACAAGACGGACGCTGCCATCGTTCAGCAGAAAGCGATACTCGGTCCGCTGCCCCGCCCCGGTGGCCACCGTTTCGCGAAAGAGGAGTCGGATGCGTTCGCGATCGTCCGGGTGGATTTCCTCAAAGCTATCGGTGCCCACGAGCAACTGAGGATCGCCGAGCAGCTTCCGATAAGAGGGACTGTTGTAAACGCGTCTGCCTTCCACATCCAACACAACAACGAGATCTTCCACATTTTCACCGATCCGCCGAAACAACTCGTTCTGCTTCCGCAACTGATCCTCGATGCGCCGCCGTTCCACCTGACCTTCGGCTTCCTGGATCGCCCGCCGCACCGATGGACCCAACCGCTCGGGCCGCTGCTTGATCACGTAATCCGTCGCCCCCTTTTTGAGGCTTTCCACCGCATTCTCCTCCCCCAGCGAGCCGGAAAAAAGTACGAAGGGTACATCGGGTGCGACCTCTTGCCGCAGTGCCAACGCGGCGAAACCATTGAACGACGGCAAGGTGTAGTCGGAAATAATCAAATCAAACGGTTCATTTTTCAGCGCGGCGGCAAAGTCCTCTCCGGTAGTGACCCGATGAAGATCACAGTGCAGTGCGTCCTGCTCCAACAACGCCGCAACCAGAGCCACATCTCTGGGGTTGTCCTCCAGGAGCAGCACTTTAATAGTTCTCTCATGGCCGTTCATTTCCGTGTCCTTTGCTCTCAGGCTTTGCTCCGCCGGATGGACGGCGGCGGCACGTTGATAATCCCCCACATTATCCCGATTTGTTTGATGACGCCCATGACTTGCTCGAAGTCCACGGGCTTCACGATGTAGGCGCTTACACCCAGTTCGTAACAACGCTCCAAGTCCGGCTCCTCACGAGAAGAGGTCAGCACCACCACCGGAAGCTGCTTCAGCTCGGTGTCGGCCCTGATGCGGGCCAGCACTTCCAACCCGTTGAGCTTGGGGAGCTTCAAATCCAGAAGGACGACCACCGGCAGCCTGTCCTGGCGGGTGGCAAAAGCGCCCTGCCTGCGCAGGTAATCCAAGGCTTCGACTCCGTCGCGTGCGACGGCAACTTCGTTGGCCAGATTGCTGTCTTCGAGCGCTGCCAACGCCAATTCCAAGTCTTTCGGATTGTCTTCGACCAATAGGATTCTTTCGAGTCCAATCATAAACGTTCCTTCACTTTTCAATGATTCGGCAGGGAGAGGTAAAGCGTAGCCCCCCGGTTGACGGCGCCCTCCGCCCAGGTCCGGCCACCGTGCCGCGCCACGATCCGCCGGACATTGGCCAGCCCGATCCCGGTGCCTTCAAAATCTTCCACTCGGTGCAACCGTTGGAAGACCCCGAACAACTTGTCGGCAAATTGCATGTCAAAACCGACGCCGTTATCGCGCACGAAAATGACGAGTTCGTTCGGGTTTCCGTCCTGGCAACCGATTTCGATCTCCGCAGGGTCTCGAGGGCGAGTGTACTTGATGGCATTTGCCAGCAAGTTGACAAAAACCTGACGGAGCATGGCTATGTCCCCTCGTGCCCTTGGCAAGCGGCTGCGTTTCCAGACGATGTTACGTCCTTGGGTGTCAGGCTGCAAGGTCTGGAGTGTCTCCTCCACCAGGGCTTCCAGATCCACATCGTTGTGCTGCATCGCGGCCCGGCCCATACGCGAGAAGCTCAGTAGATCGTCGATGAGCTGGCCCATTTCTTTGGTCGAGTCGAGAACCTGGCCGAGATAGTACCGGCTTTTTTCGTCCAGTTTCTCGCCCGATCGTTTCCTCATCAACCCGGCAAAGGAGGCGATATGGCGGATCGGAGCGCGCAAGTCGTGGGAGACCGAATAGCTGAAGGCTTCCAACTCCGCGTTCGCGGCTTGCAGTTGCGCCGTGCGTTCGACGACGCGTTGTTCCAGTTCCACGTTGAGACGGCGGATTTCTTCCTCCGCCCGCTTGCGCTCGGTGATGTCGCT
>QHOM01000295.1 GCA_003218785.1 Verrucomicrobiota bacterium | reverse complement strand
CACACCCGTGGCCGCCGCACCAGCCGCCGCGCCACCAGCCGCCGCGCCGGTCTCCCCCCTTTTGCCCATGATGGCACCGAACGGCGCATTGTCCGCCCCCAAGACCCTGCTGAACAGGCCGAGTGTTATAGCGGCAAGAAAAAGGACCACACGGTCAAAAATGGGTGCTGTCCCTCTAAGCCGTGAAGGCTCTTTTAACGTACCATCAGCGCATCAACCCGGAAGGAAGGATGCGCCATGGAAACTGAAGGTCAATGGTGTGACAACGCCTCTTGCCCCGACTGCGGCAAGATTGACGCGGACAACATCCAAATGCACAGCTACGCTGAAAGACGCTTTCGCTGCACCACCTGTCAACGCACTTTCAGTGCAGACAAGGGCACGTTCTTTGAAACACTGCGCACCCCACGCCCGCTCCTCCTGGACGTCGTTGCGATGCTCGTCGAGCGCAACAGCCTGCGGGCTGTCAGCCGAATCAAACACTGTACAGTTGATGCCACGCTGCACTGGTTGGATCTGGCCGGGCAGCAAGGCGCCGCCGTCAATCGCTCCTTCATCCGGGATGTGCATCCGACGCAGGTGCAGGTCGATGAACTCTGGAGTTTTGTCAAAAAAAACAAGCGCCTCTGCAACCGGGTGACCCTGCCGACTGGGGTGACGCCTGGGTGTGGCGTGCGCTCGCCCTGCCGAGTCATCTCCGCGTCGTGACCCATCTGTCGCACGAGCGCAGCGAGGAGGAGGCGACGGCTTTTCTGGCAGCCTTCAAAGCACGCACGGATGGGCACGCGCCCTTGTGCACCAGTGAGAAGCTGCCGGCGTACGTCGCGGCCCTCATTGCCAACGACAGCACGCCAGAGCCGCCTCCAGCTCCACGCGGTCGTGGGCGCCCGCGCCACACGCCGCGACGGGTGTTGGATGCGGCATGACTCTATGCGCAGGTGGACAAACGGCGCGAGCAAGGACGCGTGGTCGAGGTTCGCCGACGTATCATCCTCGGTGCGCGCGACATCATCACCGAGGTGCTTGGTGGCCAACAGATCAACACGGCGTATGTCGAACGTGACAACCTCACCTCGCGCCAGAGTATCGGGCGCTTGGTGCGTAAAACTTTGTCGCATTCGAAGAAGAGCTTTTTCCTGCGGCGCCATCTCGCACTTGAGGATGCGGTCTTCAATTTCGTACGCCCGCATCAAGCGCTACGCTGCGCCGTTTCACAACCAACGCCGGGGCGCAAATGGCAGCAACGAACCCCGGCGATGGCAGCAGAGCTCACAGACCATATCTGGAGTCTCGAAGAACTACTTTCGTATCGCGTCCCTCCTCCCAAGGACTAAAACCAGTTTCACGGCTTAGAGGGACAGCACCCCGTTTTGGCTCTCTGGTAATTTCCGGGGTTTGCAACTACCTGCTCCCCATTCGCTCTACAAAGATCCCAAAAGCTTAATTTCTTGGGGGTGCTCTGAGAGTTGGGTCGAAATGTATTTTCAGACCATGACGTGATGTTGCTATGCTCTCTCCCAAGTGGCTCAATCTTGAGAGAGGAGAGCACCATGAGAGTGCAACTGGCGCAACAGGCCCAGGAGATCCTTGGGCAAAGCGACCTGGTGATCATCACGGAGCGGGTCGATGATGTGGCCTTACTCATCGGTCAAATGGTTAAAATGGGCTTTGTGGAGGTGCTCGACCGACATATCCCCCGCCACTGGAAGCAACGGGGGATCAGTTGGGGCTGGACAGCGGTGATCTGGCTGGCATATATCCTCACGGAAGGCAATCACCGGAAGGTGTCGATGGAAGCGTACGTCAAGGGCATGCAAAACACGCTGCGCCACCTGAGTGGGCAGGTCATCGATCCACTGGATTTCAGTGATGACCGGTTGGGCCACCTGCTGAAGCACTTGAGCAAGCCGACCTATTGGCATGAGATCGAGCGGGACTTGAATGAGCGCAGCATTGAGGTGTACGCATTGTCTCAGGACGTGATCCGATGTGATGCCACCACTGCCTCAGGTCATCACGAGGTGACAGAAAGGGGATTGTTCCAGTTTGGACATAGTAAAGATGATCCGACTCGGCCACAGATCAAAGTGATGATGGGGTCGTTGGACCCCTTGGGGATGCCGCTGTCGACGGATGTGCTGTCGGGCGAAAGAGCCGATGATGGCTTATACATTCCGATCATGGAGCGTCTTCGGAGAGGGTTAAACAAAACTGGCCTGCTGTTCGTCGGCGATTGCAAGATGAGCGCCTTGGAAACCCGCACGCACGTTGTGGGGCACCACGACTTTTACTTGTCGCCGTTGCCTTTCATAGGGGCGACGGCTGAGGCCATGGACGCATGGATCGCAGAGGGGGTGACGAAAGCCAAGGCCGGTGAGCTGGAACGGATTTTCCGCATCAATGACCGTGGTCAAGAGGGGCTCGTGGCCGAGGGCTATGAGTTTGAACGGACCTGTTGTGCGCAGGTCGGCGCAGAGGCATGGTGCGAACGGGTGTTGGTGGTGCGGTCGCCGGTTCATGCCGCCCGACAGGCGGCGGGTTTAGAAACACGGCTGGCCCATGCGGAGGCACAACTCGCTGCCCTGACGCCGCCGAGAGGTCGAGGGAAGCGTCAGATCACCGACGAAGCGACGCTCGTGGAGGCTATTGACCACGTGCTGAAAGCGCAGCGGGTGGAAGGGTTGCTCAGCGTGGCATGGGAAAAGCAGAGCGAGCGGCACACCCAATACGTGGGCCGGGGCCGAGGCTCTGCGAGCCGTCAAAAGCGGGTGATCAAAAAAATCCGCTACCACATCACCCGCATCGCTCGCCAGGGAGACGCAATCGCCGCCATCACCCAACGGTTCGGCTGGAAAGCCTTTGTCACCAACGCGGGGCAAAAACGGCTGTCTTTGCACGAGGCGGTGTTGTGCTATCGCAACGAATACCGTATCGAACGCCTCTTCAACCGCCTCAAGAGTCGCGTGCATATCGCGCCGTTGTTTGTCAAGCTCAACGACCAAATCGAGGGCCTCACGTACCTGCTGACTCTCGGCGTCCGCGTGTTGACGGTCATGGAGTTTGTGCTTCGGCGGTCTCTTCAGAAAGATCAAGCCACACTCCCCGGCTTGCACCCGGAAAACAAGACAAAGATGACCGACACGCCAACGGCGGAGCGGGTCCTGAAAGCGTTTGCAGACGTTTCGCTGACCATCATACAGCACACCGCCGGAGAGGACATCCTGCGTCGGCTGACACCCTTGTCAGGGTTGCAGGAAGCAATCCTGCAACGCCTGGGGTTGGGTACTCATCTCTACCGGCAGCTTGAAATTCAGAATATGAGGAGTTGATTGAGCGAATGGGGAGCAATATCAAAATTACCTTGCTGGATACGGCGACCTTTCGCGACCGGCAGGAAAAGGGGGATTTTCAAGCCTTTACGGTCCTGTCGGCGGTGTCGATTGATGAGCCGGACCTCTATT
>QHOM01000294.1 GCA_003218785.1 Verrucomicrobiota bacterium | reverse complement strand
TTCGGCTATCGAGTTCCAGCTTGCACATTCCGCTGGTGTTCGCCGGGTTTATCCTATTCAACTTGTTGATGAACGCAGGGCCTAACGCCACGACGTTTACCCTGGCGCCGCTTCTGTTTCCGACGCAATTACGAGCGACCGCCAGCGGCTTCGCTGCTGGTGTCGCGAAGATCGGAGCTACACTGAGCGTCTTCGTCCTGCCTATTTTAAAGGGTAAATTCGGCGTTCCAGCCGTCCTGGGAATGGTGGCAGTTGTTAGCGTTCTGGGTCTGGTTGTTACCTTGATCTTTGGACGCGAGGACACGGAATAGCAGTTGATCGAGAAGCTTTTTCGGCTTGGCCGTGAAACAGATGTAGCGCCGAATCCAGCCGACATACGCTTGCTCGGTGCGTAGGCTATAGTGTCGCAGGAGCATCAACTGCCGGATTTGATCGAGCAATTTCGGCTTGCTCTGTTCGCCCGACCTTGATAATGACGAACTCATGCTTTCTTTTTATTGGAACCCCCTCCTGAGTAAAAGCCGAAATAGGCGAAACAAACTTTCGTCGAGTCGTAGTTAGGTCTATGAAAATCACGGAGTATATCGCACACCATCAGATGCAGCCCATTAACACTGCGTCGCTTGTGAGGCCGATCTTTGTCCCGTCCTCACTCGCTCAAAAATTCACACTCGACGATGACGTCGAGTATTTCGCGGACTCCGCCAAGACACGTTGGGCTGGCATCTGCCGGAAACGCAACTTTTTCGCCGCGTGGAAATCTGAAGCGATCACCACCGGCGAGTTGAACAAGTCATATTCAACCTTGCGATCATTCTAGCCGCTCAACGCAAAACAGACATGAAGAACGCTCACACTATATCGCTGATAGCCCGCGGCTGTCGCCTCGGCCACGCTTCACCGATATTCCTTATCCTGTTATTTCTGCAGGGTTGTGCCACTAACCCCTCAGAGATGGTTCCAACTGATGCAGTTGTCATCAAAACTCACCCCAAGACGGTAGCCGTAGGCACTGTGAACGGAAACTGGCCTCCGCTTGTTCACAGCGAGGATTTCAAGCAAGCCCTAGAAGATTCGCTGCTTCGCTACAGATCGTTTTCTCGCGTGGTTAAGGCCAACAGCGGTGAGGATTATCGTATCGAGGCCACATTGCTGGAAATGAAACAGCCCTTTGCTGGATTCTCATTTAACATAAAATCAATAATTCATTGGCGTCTTATCAACGCCAGGACGGGCGAAGTAGTTTGGGACCAGACTATCAGCAGACATTTCAGCGGTCAGGCATTCGTCGCGGCCCACCGAGCGCAACTGTCAAATGAAGGGTCAATCAGGGAAAATATCAAGGCTGCGCTACAAGAGATAGGACAACTCTCGCTTTAGAAGAATCAATGAATGGCGCCATCCTCCTATTAGAAGCTAGGTTCAGGACCTAACCAATCGCTCCAGCTAACCGCTGGCCGTCACGATGTCCAGTTTTCAAATAACTTCCACACTAAAATTCGCAGTAATGCTGGCTTCCGCCAGCGGTAGCTGAGCTTCGTCTCGTTAGGCGAAAAATTGAGTATCACGCGTGAATACCGGAAACTCTGTTCGCAAGGCGATTGACGACTGGGAACGCGGCGAAGCCGACGCCGTCATGTTGCATGCCTGCAATGCCGTAGATGGAACGGCGAGGAAGGTTTATCCAAGCCTTGGCAGCAATGCTCGATTCACACAACTACTTCGAGACAATTATGCCATTCTCGGTCCAATGGGCATGCCCGGGGTCAATCTGGTAGAAACGCGCTTTCCGGTCAAAGTTCAGCGGCCCAAAGCGCCAGGCGGGAAGCCGGACTTAGCGGATGTCATTTATGGAATCCATCGCTGCAGTCATGGCCATGGTGAAGAGCTGCCTGATGGTTTCGAGTTGATACCCGATGCGCGCCAGCCTGTGCGCCCTGGCGAATTGCGGAAGACCACAGTTAAAGTCGTGCAAGGCGCAATCCAACTTAGTGACCGAATAATCTTTGGACTGATTGCCGTTGCAGTGCTTTCACCGGCGAATAAAGACCGACGCGTACCTGACGATTACTACTTGACCTTCGGA
>QHOM01000293.1 GCA_003218785.1 Verrucomicrobiota bacterium | reverse complement strand
ACCGACCTGCCGCTTCTTCTTGCGCTGAATTGATTGTCGCCGCACTCGAATGCTCTTGCTTTGTCGTCTCGCGGGCATAACCCAATTTACCACACTGACCTAACTTACCCGAGTTTTACAGACAAATCTCAGCTAGCCGCACAGCTGTCGATCGGTGCAGGGATCGGGAAAGTTTTCTGCGTTTTTTCCGCAGATGAATTTAAGCAGCGCTCAGTTTTGAATTACGAAATGCGAGGCGGTGTCCTATCGCGTCAGCTGGTGGACGCAATCCCGCCAGATATTGCACGTCGAACGCGCGCAGGGCTGCTTCGACTGTAGGACCAATCCCAACGATCCCTTCTTCCACGCTAGGACCGAGAAGTGCAATCCAAAGCTGAGCACGAACAAATAACCGCGGCTGGCGCACTGCCGAGGGACTGCCCGGATGCGCTGCGCGGTACAGTTCCATTCCTTCCACTGCCGTTAGCGTTGGATCGCCCGAGTGAAAGCCATTTTTCGATACGACGTTTGTCTTCCTTCTCATTTAAATATTTAAACGCGCGCTCCGCTCTTCATCTGTCATCAATCCCATGTTCCCCAGGATTTCATCGGTAGGCAGGACCCAATCCATCGGGATTGAATTACAGCGCTCCGTTGGACAACTAAGGCGCAAGGGTCCGTTTCCGCGTGTGCCGCCAGCTACCTGGATTTGTCGACCAGTCATAATTTTGCCACAAACGAGGCAGTAACGTTTCTCGTCCAGAGAACGCCACTGGCGGAATTGATCCAGCCGTTGCAGCGCCTCCAGTTTATCTCCGTCGGACAATCTAATTGGAGCAGACAGCAGCACGACACAAGTATGTGTCCGCGGCAAAGGGCCGCACAATCAGGCGCACGGTAGATTCGCATATAGGTGAAAGTCTGATGCTACCAAGCCACCACTTCGCAACTGTGTCGAGGCGCGGCCAGCCGATGCAACAACGGCGCGAATTCTAACGCAGTAAAATGACAAGTAATACAATCAGCAGAATGAGGCCCAAACCGCCACTGGGATAATATCCCCAGCCCGCGCTGTACGGCCATGTTGGCAGAGCGCCGATTAGAAGAAGAAGTAAGATTAAGAGCAGGATGAATCGCATCGGTTTCCTTTCTTTTTCATCAGCTTCGCATTTAACGCGAATTCTGCGTGTATGCCGCTAGTTCGTGAACGGTCTGCTATCTGGTTGAGCGACCAAAGTCGATGGCAAAAGCGAATTTCTATCACTATGACGAAGCTACAGTTCAAAGGCGGTTGGAATGAAGTAAAAGGCAAACTCAAACAAAAGTATGGTCAATTAACCGACGACGACCTGGCATTTGCCGAAGGAAAAGAGGACGAGCTGCTCGGACGTCTTCAACAAAAGCTTGGCAAATCAAAGGAGGATCTTCGAAGAGAAATAGAGAGTCTCTAAATTTGAAACCTGGCTTTGTGTGCGCATGGCGAATACGGCTGCGAATAAAATGGGGGACCCTTTTGGAGACTGAACATCGCTTAAAAGGGGACAACCTAAAAAACCACAGGAGGAAAATTCTATGCCGGCAAAATCAAAGAAACAGCAAATGGCCGCAGGCGCAGCGTTGGCTGCCATGAGAGGCGAACGCAAGAAGTCTTCTCTTAGAGGCGCGTCCAAGGGCATGTACGAATCGATGAGCAAAGCTGAACTGCGCAGAATGGCCAAGACCAAGCGAAAAGGTAAGCCTACGAGAAAGAAGAAAAAGGTGACGTAACGAAGGAAAGCTAACTCTTTAATAGGAGCATTTTTCAATTTGTCGATCAATTACTCTGAAGAACTTGTATCCTTGGGCAGGCGCTCGCGGCTGTTGTGCTCGGAGGGATTATGGGCTGGGAGCGTGAGGGCGCGGGAAAACTCGCAGGACTTCGCACGTATATGCTCGTCTGCCGTTCGGCGACACTTTTTGTTCGTTTAGGGATTCTGCTCATCGCCGAAGCGGTGGCGCGTTTTCCGTCTGGCGCGCTGCGTGCCGACCCGGCCCCCACCATTAAAGCGCTTGCAGTGGGAATCTCGTTTATCGGTGCGGGCATCATCTTTCGTGATCGTAGCCGCACCGGGATGCAAGGCCTGACGACCGCCGCTGGACTCTTGGCTGCAGCGGCCATCGGCATCGCAATCGCGATCAATCGCCACATTGTCGCATGCGGCATTACGCTCATTTTTCTCCTCGTTCTGCGCATGTTGGCGCACCTAGAGCGTCAATTGAAATTGAAATGAACGCTTCGCGCAAAAGCTGAGCGTATCTCTCTCCCATTTCGCGCGAGACATAGACTTTCTCCGATTCGTGATATATTTGGGGATGCAGAATCCTCAAATTACCGCTTACCTGAAAACCTATTGCGGCTGGAGCGCCGGGGTGCGCGCCGTTTTGGCCAAATACAATCTTCCTTACACGGAGAAGGACATCATCCAGAACCCGGCGTTTCGCTGGGAGATGGAGACGAAAAGCGGGCAGCCGCTGTCGCCTTGCGTTGAAATCAACGGGAAAATGCTTGCCGACGTCAGCGGCGAGGAAGTCGAGCGATACGTGATCGACAACAAGCTTGTGGAGGCGAGCGAGGCAGCGACAGATGTTCCGACCAATGCGCCATGCGCGACGGAGGAGCACGAGGGCGTAGTGAAGCTCAATTTGTGATTTGTAAAACGGTTACAATGTTAAAAGGGTGGAATTGTTGAACCGCTGAGGGGTTAAAGAGTCAGAAAGGTTAAACCGTTTTAACCTCGTAACTCTTTTAACTTTTCTAACCTTTCAGCGATGAAATTCTTTGCTCGTCTCCGATCCGGAAGGAAAAGTGTAACTCGCCTGTTCCGCTACGGCTGGAAGATCACCCTGCTCGCTGCGGTGGCGGCCGTCGGTCTCGCTGTTTTCCTCTTTTACGGAGCGTGGGCGCAGACTTTCGATATGAAAAAGGTCGGCGAAATGCCCGAGCGGAACACTGTTTTTGATGTCGATGGAAAAATCTACAGTCGTCTCGCCGGCGCCAACCGTCTGAAGGTCTCGCTCAGCGAAGTCTCGCCGCTTTTTATCGCCGCGGTGCTGGCGCGCGAGGATGCTCGTTTCTACTTGCACCAGGGGATTGATTGGCGCGGGATCCTTCGGGCGCTTGTTCACGACGTCCTGAGCGGGTCAGCCAAGGAGGGTGCCAGCAGCATCACCCAGCAGCTCGCGCGTAATAGCCTCCCGCTCGGTGGCCGCACCATCAGTCGAAAACTGCTGGAAGCGATGGTTGCTCTGCGCATTGAGCGTCAGTTCACCAAGCAGCAGATTCTGGAGCTCTACGTAAACCGGATCTATTTCGGTAATGGTTGTTATGGAGTTGAGACCGCGTCACAGGCTTACTTTGGCAAAAGCGCGTCCCAATTGAATCTTCCGGAAGCTGCTCTCCTCGCAGGCTTGATCCGAAGTCCAAATCGTTTTTCACCACTGAAAAACCCGGAAGGCGCGGCGGTGCAGCGCAAT
>QHOM01000232.1 GCA_003218785.1 Verrucomicrobiota bacterium | reverse complement strand
GAACGCTACGTTACCTCGACTGCTGCAAGTAAACGCGACTCAACAAGAAGAAAAATTGGAACCGTAAGGGCAAGGCATTAATAACGTAGTCATGAGTTCAAATGTGGCAAAGCTTGCTCGGCATCGATTGGCGCACTTACCCACACCGCTGGAAGAATTAAAGACGCTCTCCGCGAAATTGGGTGGCCCGCGATTGCTGATTAAACGAGACGATCAAACCGGCTTGGCCCTTGGTGGCAACAAAGTGCGCAAGCTGGAGTTTCTGGTCGCGGATGCTCTCGCGCAAACTGCGGATACGTTAGTAACTCTTGGCGCAGCGCAGTCGAATCATTGCCGGCAAACTGCGGCAGCGGCGGCTGCTTGCGGGTTGCAATGCGAGTTGATTTTGAATGGCGAGAACCCCGAAATGCCGCAAGGCAATCGTCTTTTGGATGAATTGTTCGGTGCGAAAATTCATTGGATTGAGCATTCGCAACGCGCGGCGAAATCAAGAGAAGTAATGGAACAACTGCGCGCTGCCGGCCGAAAACCGTATTTAATTCCGCTTGGCGGATCTAATGGCGTGGGCGCGCTGGGTTATGTAACAGCCATCACGGAATTGATTGAGCAATTGCAGAACGAGCGCGTGAACAGGATCGTTTTCGCTTCTAGTTCCGGCGGAACGCAGGCGGGAATGGTTGTGGGCGCGCGAGCTAACGAGTTTGCGGCGGAAGTGATGGGAATTCGAATTGATAAAGACGAACGCAATGCTGCCGTCTACGAACAGGAATTGAGCGAGATTGCCAACGATGCTGCGACACATTTGGGAATAAAAGAGCGTTTCACAGCCAATGATTTTAAAGTGATGCGCGGCTATGCTGAAACCGGATATGGCGTGGTCGGAGATTTGGAGCGCGAGGCGATTCGAACGCTTGCACAAACGGAAGGGATCTTGCTCGATCCAGTTATACCGGCCGCGCTTTTGGCGCGTTGCTCGATTTAGTCCGGCAAAAAATTATTGGAGCGAACGAAACAATTCTCTTTTGGCACACCGGCGGGACGCCTGCATTGTTTGCCTACGTCAAAGACTTGATCGCTTGATGCGAGCCGAAAGACTGGCTTTTCGGCCCTTGATCAGAGACGCGACCCATTTTCGGGGTCCAGGGATCGCATCATTTGTGTTTGGACGTCTGATCTAATTGCGGCGATTCTCGGGCGCAATTGGAACCATGGTAGGCAAGACCGAATTAATTCTGATTTGTCTTGTTGCCGTCGCTTTGCTGGCGATCGTCGCCCGGAAACTCCGCATCCCTTATCCAATCCTATTGACCATCGGTGGCGGGGTCCTCGCACTGATCCCCGGTCTTCCGGCGATTCACCTCGATCCAAAGCTAGTATTTAACTTGTTTCTTCCGCCCCTGATCTATCCCGCGGCCGTCTACACGTCCTGGAGAGATTTTCGAACAAACCTTCGGCCCATTATACTCCTGGCCACCGTTTTGGTCCTGGTAACCATGGCGGCGACAGCCTACGTGTTCCACTCTCTCGTCGGATTACCTTTGGCTGTTGGTTTCGTCTTCGGCGCTCTCATCTCGCCGCCGGACGCAGTAGCTGCGCTATCGGTCACGCAAAATTTGCGAGTGCCGCGCAAAATCATTGTCATTCTCGAAGGGGAGAGCTTGGTCAACGACGCCACTTCTTTCATCTCCTTCCGTTTCGCGGTGGCCGCCATGATGACCGGAAGCTTTTCGCTGGGAGAAGCAAGCTTGCGGTTTCTTTTGGTCGCAGCGGGCGGCGTCGGTGTCGGTCTCGCCGTTGGCTGGCTGGCAACGCAAGTGCAAAAGCGCTTAGACGACCCGCCAGTGCAAACAATGTTCTCTCTCCTTACCCCGTACGTTGCGTATTTCAGCGGTGAAAGCTTGCATGTCTCCGGCATCCTCGCGGTGGTGATTGCCGGCATGTATTACGGATGGCGTGCCCCGCGTGTCTTGAGCGGGCGTATGCGACTACAGGCGGTGCCTGTTTGGGAAATGGTTTTGTTTATTCTGAACGGAGTGCTTTTCATGCTCATCGGTCTTCAACTACCGCAGGTCATCCACGCGCTTCCTGCCGGTTCTGCGTTTAGGATAGCCAAGCTGGCGGTCCTGGTTCTTTCGGTGATCGTGCTGGTTCGTTTTGTCTGGATGTTCGCGGCCACTTACTTGCCGCGCTTGTTCAGCCAAACGTTCCGTCGTAAGAACCGCATTCCGTGGCAACACACTGCGTTGATCGCATGGACCGGGTTGCGCGGGGCCGATTCGCTCGCGGGCGCGCTCGCGATTCCGTTTTTGCTGCCCACGGGCGAACCATTCCCCGGACGCGATCTAATCCTCTTGCTTACCTTCTGTGTCATCTTCGGAACACTTGTTCTACAAGGACTCACTCTCGCGCCTCTTGTCCGTTGGCTGGGAGTTGTGGACGATCACGTTACGGAAAAAGAAGAGAGACTGGCGCGCTTGAAGGCAAACGAAGCAGCCCTGGCTCATGTTGAGGCAATGGAATCGTTGAATCGAGCCAGGCCAAAGACTGTTGAGCGCCTTCGTTCAGAGTACCTTGACCGTATCCAGCAATTGCGCAGTGAAGGCCCGCCTGAGAAAAGCGTCGGTCGATTGTTCTCCCGCGACTTCGAGGAATTAGCCCGTGAGGCGTTGGAAACAGAACGCGAGACTGTGATCACACTGCGCAACGAAGAGGTCATCAACGACCAGGCCTTGCGCCGAATCCAACGCGATATTGATCTGGCCGAAGCCCGGCTTCAGCGGCCAGCCTGAAAATCGGCAACGGCGCGCCGCATTGTTTTGCCTGGTTCAAAGACTTGGTTGCTTGAGATCTCGCAGGCTTCCTTCACGTTTGCCTGGGTATTTCTCCTAGTTAATTATGAGGGATAAGATTTTTTCGTTCTCGATCGCAAAGTAATAATCGAGTGTGACCGGGCTTCCAGCAAAAGTTCCTGATACTTCCACCGCGACGACAACTTCCTCATCGTGATCCTTGGCACTGAGGGGCTTGAAGTGGAATTTGTATTTCTCCATCGTTTTCACGATCCATCCCTCGATCGCCTCTTTTCCACGAAGTTCTTTTCCTTCGTCGCGCACAACGGCATCGTCCGAAAAGCAGGAAAGAATCGATTTTACATCGCGCCCGTTGCTTGCATCGATGTAGTTCTTAATGATTCGAGGCAGTTTGACGTTCATGACAATTGCCCAGCGGCGTGATCAACTCCACACCCGTTTGATTGCAGTAGCTTCGAAGCTTTGCTGTCCGTGACGACCCGCCTGGTCGCGAAGATGGAACGGGACGTCGCGAGACCTTGAACGCGCGCAGCGATGTTTACGGTCCGTCCGAAGTAGTCCTGCCGGTCGTTCAGCGAAACGGCCAGGCAGGGCCCCTCGTGGATGCCGATCTTAAGAAGCAAATCACCTTTCAAATCCTTCACTGCTTCTCGCATTTTGAGAGCCGCCGCCATTGCCCGGTCTGGCGTCGGGAACGTCGCCATCACGGCATCCCCAATTGTCTTCACCACGGCTCCCCTTTCTGCTGCCACGATTTCGTGCAAGACCTGGAAGTGAGCCCTCACCAAATCATAGGCAACCAGATCTCCAACGCGCTCGTAGAGTTCGGTTGAGCCTTTGAGGTCGGTAAACAGGAAGGTGAGACTCGTAATTTTAAGGCGCTGATCTACGTCGAGCGTATCGGTGCGATAAATATCGCGGAATGTTTGATTGGTCAGGAGACGTTTCGCCGTCAAGAACGGGCGACGTTTACCGAGGAGATCGTGAAGCTTATCGCCAGCCACCCAGATGCCGGGGAACGTGCGCACATTCGACCGGTTCTCCAACGAAATCTGCAGAGGACCTGGGCGCATCTGAATGGTCCCGGTCGGCGCGTGGTCCTTGGTCATAACAAAGGCGAGCGACTGCGGTTTGCGCGTCGCCTCGCCGGTAACCTCAATAAACTGCGACATGTGGACGACCGGATCGAACACGATCACCAACCCTTCAGGCAACTGGAGCGAGAGCACCGCCTTGTCGCCGGCTGAAAGCTCGAGGGTGTCCAGAGTAGTTTCCTTAACCCATTTTGCTAATGTCTCGTCATCGGGCAAATCGACTCCGGAACTCCAAAAGATCTGTCTGTAGTATTCGATCCACGGCAGCGTCTCCGGATCGTGCGCAGCGATTTTTCGCACCCGCGGACTGACCGTGAACGTCACCTCGACGATTTCGTCGAGCGTTGGTTCGTACCCCGCGGCGCAAAGGGCGCACCTGTATTCGGCTTGGTTTACGGTTTTAAGCGTCGTACCCGAATCGAGGACGCCACCGCAACCGGGGCAGAGGATGTTCCATGACATATCGAAAATGCCGCGTCGCGCGCTGTGCAGGAAAGCAGCGATCACATCCTCCTCATCGAGCTTATGCTCGGCGGCGAACGCGAGGGCATTGATGCGGCAAAGCTCACGGTCTGGTGCGTCCTCGATGAGTTTTTCGATCGCGCTCACGGGTTCCGGCTTCGCCGATTGCCGCAAAACACTGAAGAGGGCTTCGATTTCTCCGGGAATTTTCATGGCATAATCGGATTGATCACCGCAGCAATTACTGTGTGGCTAGGAACAATGGAAAACAAATCACAGATGAACCAAACTTTCCCTTCGGCGATATCGGTTGTTGGTGAAGTCCCGCGAATTTTACTATCCATGCTGAAAACCTCACTCGGCCGCGACCTGAGCATCGCTTGCGAGGCGATCCGTACTCCCTCGTTCTAGGGAGGGTATTCGCGCAGAATCGCAGTATCGGGAGGTCGGACGATCGCCGACGAAACACCCGAAGCGTTGAGGAGCGCCGGAATTATCCTTTGGAACGTGCCTCAGAACGAGGCCGCCTCTTTCGGTTACCGCTCGAAGACACCTAACTGGCGAAGACCGCTCATCCAATCCTCGGTGTGCCACGTCCGAATAATTCTCCCGTCCTTAAATTCGTGTATGTCGACAACCTGAATGTCCATTTTGCGGTTCTTAGACGGAAAACCCAAGAACGGTTCGCTCTGCGTGCCAGCCATTCTGGCGCGGACGACCACCTTTTTCCCGTCCTGGAGAATGTCCTCGATGGTTAGTTTCAGATCAGGGAAAGT
>QHOM01000231.1 GCA_003218785.1 Verrucomicrobiota bacterium | reverse complement strand
GTCAACGTCAGCGATACGGGTCTCAGTGCTGAAGAAATTTGCCGAATCATGCTGGAAGAAGCTGGAGTGGCGGCCATACCGGGCGCAGCCTTTGGTCCCTCAGGCAAGGACTTTGTGCGCTTCTCCTTTGCATCTTCGACCGCTACGCTCCATGAAGCGGTCGAGCGGATTCTAAAAGGTTCCAGCGCCTGGCACGGAGCTCTGGCCAGCCGATAGGTACCCTTGCAGAAATCGTAGACGGGCTTTCCGCGAGGAACTGCTTTCCGCTTGACCGCATTCACAACTTGTTGAGAGAACCCATGAACCCGCTAACTCCTAAAGATTGGCTGTGCCTCCTGCTCCTTTGCGCCATGCCTGTGCTCGCTCATGCCCAAGCTCGTCCTCTGCCCGGACCGGACGTCCAGCAGCTTTACCAGCGCCTTCTGCCTCAGATAGAAAAAATCCCCATCTTCGATCATCATGCCCACCCCGGTTTTTCCGACGATCCCGACGTTGACGCGATGGCCGCACCGCCCGGAAGCGCTGCCTTACGCACGCGTGACAGCAACCCCGAACTCGTCGCCGCCGCCAAAGCGCTGTTCGGCTACCCTTACAACGATTTCTCCGCCGAGCATGCCAAATGGCTGGTCCAGAAAAAGGCTGAACTGAAGAAGGCTCAGGGGAATGCTTACTTTTCTAACATTCTCGATAAACTGAACATAGAGCAGTCCGTCGCAAACCGCGCCATGATGGCCGATTATCTAGACCCCAAGCGCTTTGTCTGGGTCTTCTTCGCCGACGCTTTCATGTGGCCGTTTGATAACCAGCAGCAACGCTCTCGCAACGCCGACGAGGAAGTCTACATTCCCTTACAGGAGAAAATGCTGCACCGCTGGGTGCAGCAAGAAGGCCTGAGCCAGTTGCCGCCTGATTTTGACAGCTATTTGAAATTCATAAGCCGCACGCTGGAGGACAACCAGAAAAAAGGCGGCATCGCCATGAAATTCGAAGTCGCCTACTTCCGTTCAACCAGATTCGCTGATCCGCCACGCGAGCAAGCGGACAAGATCTATCAGCACTACGCGGCTGGGGGCGTGCCGAGTACCGACGAATACCGCACCTTTCAGGACTACATTTTCCGCTATTTGATCGCAGAAGGCGGTCGTCTCCATCTTCCTGTGCATATTCACTCAGCCGTCGGCATCGGTGATTACTTCAATCTTTCCGAAAGCAACATCATGAATTTGGAGAACATTCTCCGCGATCCGCGCTATTCCGGTACCACGTTTGTGATGATTCACGGCGGCTATCCCCTGGAGCGTGAGGCCATCTGGTTGGCAGCGGTAAAGAATGTCTACATGGACTCGTCGCTGATGGAAATTATCATGTATCCCTCGGAGTTCAAGCACACTCTCAAACAATGGCTGGAGACATTTCCCGACAAGACGACTTTTGGCAGCGACTGTTTCCCTTACAATGATGTTCTCGGCGCCGAAGAGAGCTATTGGCTGGGAGTGCAATCAGCCCGCACCGCGCTAGCCGCGGCGCTTGCGGAAATGATTTCTATGGGAGAGCTAACCGAAGCCGGTGCGCTGAATCTGGCTCACGGCTACCTGCACGATAATGCTGTGAGAATTTATGGGGACAAGGTCCACTGAGATGGCGAAAACCAAAAAGGCCAGCCGCATGAACGTGACAAGTCGAAGGAACGCGAGAAGAAGGCATGCGGCAAGCCCGAACTCGGCGAAGAAAAGGATCTTCCGGCAAAAGGGGGTCACGAAAACACGAATTGCGGCAGTCCTCAAGCACGTTCCTTGGAATACCGTGGAGCTCGAAAATCTAAACCCGCTACTGCAACGCCAATTCGTAGTTGGGAGTGGCATCATGCTCGCGCGTGTCCTGCTGAAGAAAGGCTGCATCGTGCCCGAACATAGTCACGTCAACGAGCAGCTCACTTACATCCTCGAAGGCGCGCTGAAGTTCTGGATTGATGGTAGGGAAATCGTGGTCAAGGCCGGTGAAGTTCTGACCATCCCCCCGAACATGCCACACAGGGCGGAGGCATTGGTGGACACAGTAGATCTTGATGTTTTCAATCCGCCACGTGCCGACTGGATCGACAAGACCGACGAATATCTGCGCAGCAACTAATCCAAGTAAATCCAAGTAAACCCCCACCCGTATGAATCCGCATGATGACCCAATCGATAAGTCCTGCTCCAGTATTACTTGGAGGCAAAGGCAAAGATCAAACTTTGAAGACCGAAGATCCACGTTCAGTCGAGGAAACAGGCAAAACGACATATTGCAGAGGTCATGGCCCGGCGCGGAGTGGCACTGCTCATGGCCCTGATGGCCCTGTTGTTGCTGACCGCTCTTGCCGCCGCTCTGGTTTTTATCTCGAATATAGAGACTGGCGTGAACGCCAGCTATAAGAGGGAGTAGGTGCTCTATTTCGCCGCCAGGGCAGGAATTTAAGAGGCACGGGATCGGCTGAGGGTTACAAATCCAGATGGGACGCAAGCACGCTGATAGCTCCGCAACGGGTACATGTGTTGCTAACCATGCCTGCTTACCTTCAGTCCCGATCGTCCCTTGGATCATAACCTTGACAATCGCGAACCTTGGGACGACCGTTTTGGATTGTTCTACCAAAGCCTTTTTTCCTTCGACTGATTCAGTCAAAGAACGGCGTGAATTTGGTAACGAAACAACCCAATTGCTATATATTACATTTCTTGATTTTGATTTCGGCTGTTTCAGTGGTGGAATTTCCGCATTCTTATGCGGATATGAGTGAAAGTGCCAGAAAGCTTCACGGATGTGTTTCTTTCATGGACAATTTTCCTCTAAACAAGCCACCACCACACGTAACAGGAAAGATGTCAAATTTCTAGAGTCGGTACGGACGTCACCGTAACCGGTATGGACCCGTGCGGATTTGAGGGCGTCGAGCCTCCAAACCGTACGAAGCTATGCCGTTGCAGGAGACTATCAGCCGTGAGTGTTGGTCGGGGGACTCTAAAGCCCGACTCGTTCCGAGGTCGCAACTCGGTTCCATTCAGGGCAACGACAAGCATACAACGGTCACTTTCTTTTGGAGTGACCGTTTTATGTTTCCGAATA
>QHOM01000230.1 GCA_003218785.1 Verrucomicrobiota bacterium | reverse complement strand
TTCAAGTGGCTTCAATGCTAACCGGCGTTGTCCTCGGAGTTGCCATGGCTTGGCTCGGGTGCCGTTACTGGGCTTTGGTTTTTTCGAATGTCGTCACAGTCGCGGTTACTGTGCTGCTGACTTGGTGCGCTATTCCCTGGCGGCCGCAGCTACCATCCCGCGGCAGTGGGACTGCATCTCTCGTGCGCTTCGGAACCAGCATGGCCGGTGGCGGTTTCATTTACTCTCTGGCAAAAGGAGCTGATAACTTGTTGATCGGCCGCTTCTACAGCGCCGATTGGGTGGGCCTCTATTCAAGAGCCGCGGCATTACTGAGTCGACCCCTGGAGCAGTTTTTGTATCCTATCAGTTCCGTGTTCGTGCCAGCTCTGTCCCGACTCCAGGCGCAGCCGGAGCGCTATCGTCGCACCTTCCTTCAGGTGTACGAGAGCCTGGCGCTAGTAGGCTTTCTCTTTACTGGGTTATTATTGGCGCTTTCTCGTCCTCTAACTCTCGTTGTCCTTGGGCCAAGGTGGGAGAAGGCAGCCATTATTTTTGCCGCGCTTACCGTGGCAGCGCTGTCCCAGCCGGTCGCAAGAGCTTCCACCTGGTTGTTTATCAGCCAGGGCCGTGGTGGCAGAGATTGGTTATTAGTAAATTTCCTGGGCGCCGGCCTCACGATCGCTTCCTTCGTGGCTGGTCTGCCGTTCGGCCCCGTCGGACTTGCGATCGCCTATTCCGCTGTTAGCCTTTTCATCGGGATGCCAATTCTTTATTATTTTGCGGGACGGCAGGGACCCGTAACCACGGCCGACCTATGGAGCGGGATTTTCCGCTACCTTCCCCTTTGGATAGTTGTCTGCGGCGTGACATGGCTGGTGCGCCTCCTTGTCATAAACTCCGCCCCCTTAGTGCAATTGATCGTCTGCGCTCCCGTTGGCCTTCTCGCTGGAGCGATCTTAATTTATCTTGTACCTTCAATGCGTCGAGTGGCGTTTTCGCTCGTTGATATTCTGCTAGATCTGAAATCCCGTATCAGTTTCTTCAATGCAATATAGTGTTGCTTCGTCTGTTCCATTGGCACAGGGGGCGCGGGTCTGTGCGTTGTGGGGCATGTTTGATCGCAAGAAGCGATGGTCGCTTTCCTGGCGAGGCCGCGTGGTCGTAGCCTCCGCTCTTTTGCTCGTCGGCGCTGTTGTTCTGAAAGGCGTCTACCCGTTTCTTGCCATCACTCATCGTGTCAATGCAGATGTCCTCGTTGTTGAAGGATGGGTTCATGAATACACCATTCGGGCCGAAGTGGACGAGTTCAGGTCTGGTTCCTACAAGCGTGTTTTCACAACGGGCGGACCGGTGGTGGGAACTGGAGGATACATCAACGACTTCTATACTTCAGCCAGCGTAGGCGCCGATATCTCTTGAGAAAGAACGACTTGGCAAACGGATCTGTGCAGGAGGTTCCGTCACGCGTAATGGATCGCGATAGGACATACGGTTCGGCGGTCGCCCTACGGAACTGGGCGCACGACTATAATCACTGAAATCTGGTTGTGCCGATTGAATTCAACAGTTCGAGACCGCAACGAACCAAGAAGGATCGAGCACAGCCTTCGAGCCCCGCGCCCAATGCAAGAGAAGTGAGTATTATGCAGCAGCCTGCATCCAACCAAACTGGGACATTCACAAATCGAGGAGTCATGGCTAACAACAGATCCAGCGTCACCAACGGCGAGGATGTGTCCATTAGCGTGACTCGACCGGAAAGAACCGAAGGAGACCGGCCGCGCAAAGCGATCGATCCGAGCGAGAAACATCTTGGCACTGATCACCTCTTGGACGATCTCAAGGGCCGGACGATCTCCGGAACTTTTATCACGATCGCGTCCCAGGGAACCCAGTTCCTACTAAACCTCGCGTCCATCATGGCGATGGCGCGTCTGCTCGCACCAAAAGATTTCGGCCTCTATGCCATGGTTACGACAGTGACGGGTTTTCTCTGGATGTTTCAGGATGCCGGGCTCTCGACGGCCACAGTGCAGCGGCAGGAAATTACCCATGCACAGGTGTCCAATCTGTTCTGGGTAAACGTCGGCTTAGGTGGTGTTACTACACTGTTCGTCGCCGCCTTGGCGCCGGTAGTCGCATGGTTCTTTCGCGAACCGCGGCTTGTAGGCATCACGCTGGTGCTCTCAGTTACGTTTCTGCTTGCCAGCTCGGCGGTTCAACACATTGCACTGTTGAACCGACAGATGCGTTTCGGGGCCATCGCGATGATCTCCATTGTTTCCCCGCTTGCCGGTTATCTGACCGGCGTTGGCATGGCTCTATCGGGATATGGATACTGGGCTCTGGTCGGCGCCGCTGTGACGCAGGCCGCTGTTAAGCTTGTGCTGGCCTGGTTAATTTCGGGGTGGCGACCTAAATTGCCCTCCCGTAACACTCAAACCTGGCACATGTTGACGTTCGGCGCCCACATTACCGCCGGGAGCCTACTATACTCGCTCGCCCGTGGTGCGGACAACCTTTTGATTGGCCGGTTTTTTGGTGCCGCTGCAGTAGGTTTGTATTCCAGGGCTTCTATCCTTCTCATCCGGCCGCTGGAACAATTCACCGTACCAATCAATGCCGTGCTGATTCCGGCACTATCGCGGATCCAGACTGAACCCGAGCGATACCGTCGCACGTTTCTTCGCGTGTACGAGGCCTTGGCGCTGATAAGTTTCCTTTCCACCGGCCTGCTACTACCTCTTGCTCGTCCCCTGACTCTCGTTGTGCTTGGGCCGAAATGGGAACAGGCAGCGCCTATTTTCGCTGGCTTTAGCATTGCAGCGCTTTGCATTCCACTGGCAGTGGCTTCAACCTGGCTGTTCCAGACCCAGGGGCGCGGTAAAGATTGGTTATTTGCTAGTTTGCTGGGTTCTTGTATCACCATTGCCTCGTTCGTTGCCGGTCTCCCGTTTGGTCCTGCCGGAATGGCTATAGCGTATTCCGTTGGCGTGCTTTTCATTGGCGTGCCTAATGTTTACTATTTTGCCGGACGGCAGGGTCCCGTCAGTACGGCTGATTTATGGAGCGCGATTTTTCGCTACCTTCCCCTTTGGATAGTTGTCTGCGGCGTGACATGGCTGGTGCACCTCCCTCTCATGAACTCCCCCTCCTTGGTGCAATTGGCCGTCTGCGCTCCTGCCGGGCTTTTCGCCGGAACAATTTTGATTTGCCTGGTGCCTCCGATGCGGCGGACGGCGCTGGGACTGACGGATATTCTTCAGGAATTGATCGCAAGGATGAAGAGGTAGGGGTCCTTTTTAACGAAGAATTGGCTGGCCTACCACTTCTTTTTT
>QHOM01000229.1 GCA_003218785.1 Verrucomicrobiota bacterium | reverse complement strand
GCTTCGGTCGGCAGAAGGGTCACACAGAACTCTATCGCGGCGCCGAGTATACGGTCGACTTCTTACCCAAGGTAAAAATCCAGATTTTGCTGCCTGATGACAAGGTCACAACGGTCGTTGAGTTGATCATAGCCAAGGCCCGCACCGGCAAGATCGGCGACGGCAAGATTTTTATTACTCCAGTAGAAGAGGTCATCCGTATCCGCACCGGAGAAAAGGGCGCAGACGCTATCTAGCTTAGACTCACGAGAGGAGAAGCAAGAGATGGGTAAAGGAAAAACACTGAAGGTATTTGTGTGTCTTTCGATGGTCATTGCCGGGACGCTAATGATGCGTCCAGTTCTTGCCGGAGAAGCGGCCCCACCCGGTGGAGCGCCTCAAGCTGCGGCACCACCAGCAGCGGCCGCTCAACCTCCAGAGCCAAAGCCTGATCCTGCCGGAATTTCAACGGGCGACAAATCTACTGTCATTGACGCGGGCGGTAATTCCTTTGTGGTTTCCGAACCCACCGACAAGGCGGCTCCGGATTACGGGAAAAAGAAAAAAGACTTTGACGAATACCAGGCCCAGGCGGCCAAAGAGCCGCTCGCGGCCAAACTGGCGGACGCCGTCGGTCACGCCCGGATTGCCATGAACTTTGGCTGGACGCTCCTCACCGGGTATCTTGTGCTCTTCATGCAAGCCGGTTTCGCCCTTCTCACCTGCGGGTTGGTGCGTAAGAAGAACGCCGCCCATCTCATGATGCTTAACTTTGCTGCGTACGTGTTTGCCTTCTTGGCATACTATGCGGTCGGCTTCGCCTTCCAATTTGGCGCCGTCGCGGTGAATGCAGCGCCGACGAATCTCGGCGGCACGCCGACGCTCAATCAGTTCCTCCTTGGGAGCGGCCAGTGGGGCTTCTTGGGCGGCAAGGGCTTCTTCTTGAGCGGCGCCGGCTACGACGCGGGGAGCAACGCTCTCACCCTCTTCGAAGTCGTATTCATGGAGACGGCCGGTTATATCATCGTCGGAGCCATCTGTGAGCGAATCACTTTCTGGGGATTCGTCCTCTGCGAGCTTTTCCTTGGGGCAATTTTATATCCCATGTTTGGTTGTTGGGTCTGGGGCGGCGGGTGGCTCTCGCAGTTGGGCGCGGCCATGAACTTTGCCCACGGCTACGTGGATTTCGCAGGCTCGACGGTCGTTCACGCTGTAGGTGGATTCTGTGCTATGGCGCTTGCTGTTATCCTGGGTCCGCGGCTTGGAAAGTATGGACCCGACGGCAAGCCAAACCCTTTTCCGGCGCACAATATCGCCTTTGTAGTGATAGGTACTTTCATTCTCCTGTTCGGTTGGATGGGTTTTAACCCCGGTTCCACCCTTGGCTCGACGGACCTGCGCATCTCCGTAATTGCCGTGAACACGAATCTGGCCGCCGTCGCGGCTTCAGCGACGGCGATGATCTTCTGGTACTTCGTCTTCGGCAAACCAGATATCTCAATGGCCTGCAACGGGATGCTCGCCGGTCTCGTCGCCATTACCGCGCCTTGTGCGTTTGTGAGCTCGAACTCCGCCGTTATCATCGGGATTCTTGCCGGCATACTCGTTTGCTTGGGAGTTCTCTTTAATGAGCGGGTGATCAAGGTCGACGATCCCTGTGGCGCCATCTCCGTGCACGGATACTGCGGCTGGCTCGGTGCTGTATGTGTTGGGATCTTCGCCGACGGCACTTACGGCGCTGGCTGGAACGGCGTTGGCGCAACGACATATCTTGGCAAGGCGGGCCTGGGTGTGACGGGCCTGCTCTATGGGGATGTCAGGCAGTTTTTGCTGCAGCTCACCGGAGCCACACTCTGCGCACTCTATGCGTTCGGCTTCACCTACTTGGTCTTCTCAATTGTAAACGCTGTTCACCCATTACGTGTTAGCAAAGAGGTAGAGCAAGAAGGTCTCGACGTTCCCGAGTTCGGTATGCTCGCGTACCCAGAGGACGCCCTGTCTGAAGTCAAGTGATATGGCCCAGCAGTATCTTACTCTAGTGCGCTTCGGGACTCTGTCCACGGTCTGCCTCCCCCCGTCATTGAGAAGGCTTCCCTGTGATGTGAGGCCAAACCGGAGGAACGCAAGGCGTTCTTCGGAGGGGGAAATGAAAAGGAGAGTTTAGAGCCAGCCGCTCTGGCAATTTTTTTGCCGGGGTGTGCTGGCCTTTTTTTGCTCGCTAAAGACTAGCTACAAAGACCGTACTCTGTCGAATGGACCGACAAAGGAGATAGCTATGTTCAAGCATATCCTACTGCCTACCGATGGCTCCGAACTATCCGAAGCTGCGATCCAAAAAGGAATACAGTTCGCCAAAAGCATCAATGCCGAGGTGACAGGCTTTCATGTGATCCTGCCATTCCATGTCTTTTCCCTTCGGATGGGGATACTAGAGGATACGAAGGAGCAGTACGAAAGGCAATCTAAAGATCAGGCCGAGCAATTCCTGGGCGTCATTAAAAAGGCGGCGGAAAAGGCGGGCGTGAGCTGTGACACCGATTATGTAACCTCAAGTCAGGGGTCTGCAGGGCCTGCTGATCGGCAGCGAGACCCACAAAGTTTTAACCCATACCAAGATACCCGTGTTGGTGTTTCGTTAAGCCGACAGTAACGATATTTGGTAAGTTCGGGTTTTCTCTGCGGACGCGTATTGGTATTCTGAGATTCTAGCAGCATCCGAGATCGGTGGACCTGGAATCCGGAGAAGGAGGGGCAAGGTATGCCTATCATCACAATCTACCGAGGTGCATTCACAGCCGGCGAGGAGATTGCAAAAGGGGTTGCCCAAGCTCTAGGTTACCGATGCGTAAGCCGTGAGGTGCTCATTGAAGCTAGTCGAAGTTGCGGCATATCCGAGGCCAAGCTCAATGAGGTACTTGAAAAAGACCCGCACTGGTGGGAGCGCTGGTTACAGAATATGCGCCCCTATCGGATTGCCCTCCAAGCAGCCCTGTGTGAGGTTGCACAAGGAGGTAACATCGTTTACCACGGACACATCGGCCATGAGCTTTTGCCTGGGATCCGCCATGTACTGAAAGTGTTGCTTACGGCCCCTCTAGAATTCCGCATCAAACAGGTTCAGTCCCAACAAGGGCTTAATGAGGCGGGAGCACGGAGCTACATCGACCACGTGGACGAAGCCCGTACTCGGAGGCTCGTGGCATTGTTTGGGACCGATTGGCGGGACATAACGCGATACGATCTGGCTCTCAATGTGGCCCAGCTGGGGATAGAAGGCGTAACAAGGGTCATTGTTGAGGCAGCGAGATTGGAACGGTATCAGCCCACCGCCGCCTCTGAGCAGGATTTTGAAAATTTGGCCATTACTAGCCAGGTACGAGCCGCACTGGTAACGTCTCACAGTTGTCGAAATTTAGGAATCACGGTGAAGGTAGAGAAAGGAGAAGTCCATGTATCGGGAGTTTTCGCACATGCGGTGCCAGAGGAGGAAATCGTGTTGCTAGTCAAAAGTGTCCCAGGGGTCACTAGGGTGGTAACTGACTTTACTGTCATTCCCGCTAATCTGGGTGAAAGCTACTATTGAAATACAACCGGATGTTTGGTTTGGACAAGCGTTCGAAGTTCGAGAAATCTAAAGGCGTCCCCTGTGCCTGTAAAGGAACCGGTAGACTTTGACTAATTGGTTCACAACATTGAAATTTTGCAATCACGCTCACTTATGACGGAGGAACGATCATGGCCGTCAAGATCCTTATTTATAGAAAAGTTAGACCGGGCAAAGAAAAAGAGCTGAGTGAGGCGGTGAGGAACCTTCGGTCCAAGGCCATCCATGCGGAAGGCTATATTTCCGGAGAGACCTTGCGCTCAATTGAAGATCCTTCTCTCCACTTGGTGATTAGTACCTGGAAAAGAATTGAAGACTGGAATAACTGGTTTAATACCCGAGAGCGGAAAGCATTTCAGGAAAAGATAGACGTTATCCTGGAAGAGCCGACTAAAATTGCGCCATATGAGTACGAATTCCTCGCTGTCAATGTGGATGAGGCGCTTAGCTCGCTTGAGTTTAGTGTCGACGGCGAGTAAGGAGCCGATGATACCTACGACTTCAATCTGGGTATTCCGTTTGATGACTACTTCGGGCCTATCACTGATTAAGTGAAGACAACCTTAACACCGTGGGAGAATCCAAACTCTCGATCCGGAGTTTGCCATATATCGCATTTAAGGAGGCAACATGAAA
>QHOM01000228.1 GCA_003218785.1 Verrucomicrobiota bacterium | reverse complement strand
CTCTCGGCATTCGGATCGTAATCGAGCAACTCGTAGAGTTCCTTGCGCGTTTGCATTTTGTCGAGCCAACCCGATTGCGTCCTGCGCTTTTTCAGATCGTGCAAGAACTCTTCGCTCGCCTTCATCGAAACGCGAAACGCGCTCATCGGAAAAATCACCATCCTATATCCGAAATCGGACAGCTGTTGAAATGAGAGCAGAGGACTCTTGCCAAACTCCGTCATGTTCGCGAGCAGTGGCGCTTTCACTTCGCGAGCGAAGGCTTTGAATTCCTCGCTGCTTTGCAAAGCTTCCGGAAAAATCCCGTCTGCGCCTGCTTCGACATAGCTCCTCGCGCGCTCCACTGTCCTTCCGAAATCCTCAACAGCACGCGCGTCTGTGCGCGCGATGATAAAAAAATCTTGGTCGCGGCGCACCCTTACCGCCGCTTTGATTCTTTCGGCCATCTCATCAACATCGACCAGCGATTTACCGGCAAGATGTCCGCAGCGCTTGGGAAATTCCTGATCCTCAATGTGACAACCAGCCAGGTCTGCCTTTTCCAGTTCGCGAATCGTGCGTGCGACATTCTCTGCTCCGCCAAAGCCGGTGTCTGCATCGACAATTGCCGGAATTGCTACTGCATTCGCAATATAGCCTGCGAGCCTAACGACCTCCGTCATCGACAGTAACCCGATGTCCGGCACGCCCGCGGTTGCATTCGCCATTCCCGCGCCGCTGATGTACACCGCGTCAAAGCCCGCGCGCTCCACCAGCCGCGCCACTGCCGCGTTCGGCACACCAGGCAGCATGACAGAGCCTTGTGCTATCAACTGCCGCAGTTGCGCGCCTTTGCTCATCTGTTGGCGTCTTTAGGCATCACGCACGCGCACATCAGTTCATCGACGTTTTTCGCCTCATCGAGCTTCCATGCAATCTCGATAATCTTCCGTGCGCGATCGCTGCCGAGCATGGGCTCAACTAGAACATTAAACTTCTCTTCCACCTGCGAATCTTTCAGCGGGTTCTTCGCGTGTCCGAGCGGATAATCCACACGCTTTGTTAACCGCCGGCCGTCGGCAAGATCGACATGCACGATGTTTGCGACCGCGCCCGGATACATCGCGCTCAACTCGGCGTTACGCTCCACGTGCACATTTTCTAAAAACTTCCAAACCCTTGGATCTGCGAAACGTTCCGGCTCGAACTGCTTGTTCGTGACTTCGCCGTCGATCAATGCAATCGCCGTGATGTAAGGCAGACTGTGGTCCGCGGTTTCGCGGGTCGCCGGGCGCCATTTTTCCGCCTCGCTTCCAATGATATCGACCGAGGCGTCGTGACTCTCGATCGTTACCGACTTCACCCGCGCAAGATCGATGACTTCTTCGCGCAAAAACAATGCCGCTTCGATTGCGCTCTGGCGGTGATATTCAGCGGGCCAATTTTTGATGCTTGTTTTCAAAATCATTGAGGCTGGACCGTGATCGGTTTTCGCAAATGGAACAGCGAATTTTTCTCCGACATTGCCTAACGATACCCCAAGCTGTTTCTCGAAACCCATTTGCCCTTCGAAAATCGGCCCTGGTCCCGTCATTCCGGCACGGGCGAGCAGCGCCGAATACACACCGTGCCGGGCGGCCGTCGCAAACGCGACACCCTTCCAATGCGAAAGCTCGCCTACCCGGGCCTGACGCATCGCGGCACCAGCTACGCCTGCAATGTTCACCGCGTGCCGCGTTTCTTTTGGATCGAGACTCATCAGCTTTGCGCAGGCCAGTGCAGTTGAAAACGCGCCATAGGTCACGTGATCCCATCCGCGCGCGCGAATGCTCGCTGCGTCAGACAACCGGCATTGTACTTCGTAAGCGAGCGCGATCGCAGTGATCAATTCCCGCCCATTCGCACCGACGCTTTCCGCAATCGCCAAGGCGGCGGAAATATTATCGCTCGGATGCGCTGGTTCCTTCGACAAGTACGTGTCGTTATAATCGAAATAGCGGATGGCACAGCCGTTCGCGAATGCCGTCCAATCCGGCGGCGCTTTATGGTCTGTGCCGATAATTGTCGATCCTTGCCTCGCCGAAAAGTCCGAAGCGACTTTTCTGGCGATCGCGCACGGTTCCTCGTTCCACGCGCCCAGCGCGCAGCCCAATGAATCGATGACGCGGCGCTTCACTTCGTGCACAACCGCCGGTGACAGGTCCTCAAATCGAAGCGCGCACGCGTAGTCAGCGAGTTGATGAGCGAGCGTTGCGGCCATTGGAAAATCGAAACTCCAATCTGCCGACGAATTTCATATCAGCAAGTTTGAGGAGCGCACGCGTGTCGCCGATCACACTCTTTGTTAGGCGGGGCATTTCGGCGAAGGCGCCGAAATGAACACGCGAGGGCGCTTGCGAGAGCGCTGCGTGGACTCCAAACTCACCGCGTGAGTGAATTTCAATTTGGCGGAGAATTTGTCTGGCACCCGACGCCGGAGCTAGTCGCGCAATCCAATTTGCAGCGCTTCATGAACGAGCATGCGCTCGACTCCTATGATGAACTAATGCGAAGATCGACGACGGACATCGCCTGGTTCTGGGACACAGTGCTACGCGATCTCGATATCCAGTTTTACAAACCCTACTCGCGCGTTGTCGCTTTAAGCGAGGGCAAACCATGGGCGCATTGGTGTGTCGATGGCGAAATGAACATCGTGCACAACATGCTCGATAAGTACACCGGCACGCCGACAGACGACAAAATTGCAATCAAATCGGAAACCGAAGATGGCACCCCTCGCACGCTCACTTATAAGGAACTGCGCGAGGAGGTAAACAAGATGGCCGGCGCCTTGCGCGGCCTTGGATTCGGTAAAGGCGATGCCATCGGCGTCTTCATGCCAATGGTGCCCGAGATTGTCATTGCGATGCTCGCAATTATTAAAATCGGCGGAATTTTCCTGCCGCTCTTCTCCGGCTTCGGCGCATCCGCAATTGTTTCCCGACTAAGGGACGCTGGCGCGAAGCTGCTCTTTACTGCCGCTGGAACTTATCGTCGCGGAAAATTTTGTCCGATGAAACCGATCGCCGATGAAGCGGCGGCCCAAATTCCAACACTGCGGCATCTCCTCGTTCTCAGCCAAGCCGGCGAATGGCTCGTTGAAGATCTCAGCCATGATGCAGGACCGCCGATGAAGTTGCCGGGGCCCTTTGATAACGCGCTGACCGAGCGCACATCAGCCGAAGATCCGATGATGATCATTTACACGTCGGGGACGACCGGTAAGCCAAAAGGGGCCGTGCACGCGCATTGCGGTTTCCCGATTAAGGCCGCACAAGATATATGGCAGGGGCTTGATTTGCATCCAGACGAAACACTGTTCTGGATGACCGACATGGGATGGATGATGGGACCGTGGGAAGTGTTCGGGACGTTGTTGCTGGGCGCG
>QHOM01000238.1 GCA_003218785.1 Verrucomicrobiota bacterium | reverse complement strand
CTCCGGTCTCGGAATTGACCGCGAGATACATTGCCTTGGATATGTTGCCAACGAAGATATGTCGGCGCTGTACTCTGGAGCCGTGGCCTTGATCATGCCGACCTTTTTTGGTCCTACGAACATCCCAGTCTTGGAAGCTTGGGCTTTGGGCTGCCCGGTGCTGACTTCCGATATTCGGGGCATCCGTGATCAAGTGGGTGATGCCGCGGTTTTGGTAGATCCACGGTCAGTGGAATCTATAGCTGGAGGTATCTACCGTCTTTGGACCGACGAGAGCCTGCGACGCAGCCTCGCAGACGCAGGGCACTGCCGGTTATCCAAATACACCCCCGACGATTTTCGCAACCGTCTGATCGAGATTGTGGAAGAAGCAAAGGATCGTGTTCGCTCCAAGGCGGACTAACAGGCTGCTGAAAAAAGGTATTTCATGGTTCGACAAGCTCACCATGAGCGGAAAATTGTCAATGATTTCAAATTCTCTCCGTTCGTCCTGAGCGCGTCGAAGGATGAAGGGACGATTGTTCAGTAGCCTACTAAAGCCTTGAGCCTTCAGATCCAGGAAGGGTCGCTATTTTCATGCAACATGTTGAACAGATTGCATGTGACGAAAAACCGCTAGCTTACATTATCCGGGCAGAAATGAGGCCGGCCAAAACCACTTTCGTGACGCCGCCGGAGTTTAAACAGCAGGTAGGATTCGTTGTTTATCCCGCGGGCGGGGCAATTCAGCGTCACGACCATCGACCCCTTGTGCGTCATCTGGTAGGCACCTCGGAAGTCTTAGTTGTCCAAAATGGGCGTTGTGAAATTGACATCTATAACGATAATCGGCAATTGGTTGCCACTCGCGAGCTTCGTCGTGGCGACATTATGCTGATGGTCGGTGGCGGACACGGTTTTCGGATGCTGGAGGACACAGTTTTTCTGGAGATCAAGCAGGGTCCGTATACGGGCGAAGCCGAGAAGCAGCGGTTCTAAGAGTAAAAAACGGGAGCATTGGCTGACTTTCGGGCTTTCAAATCTAGAAACATGAAAAAGGTAGCGTCATGACTCGCACAATGGAGGGTAGAATTAATTCTTGGAACCGCAGCGCCGCGGAGCTGTTTGGCTGGAAGAAAGAGGAAGCCATAGGCAGAATCAGCCACGATCTTCTGCAGACGCAATTCCCGAAACCATTGCAAGAGATCGCGAAACGGACGATGGGAAGGCAAGCTGGTGCATACCACTCGAGACGGCCGCCGTGTGGTGGTAGAAAGCCGGTGGATTTTGGATCTCGCCCGACAGGCCGGAGCGGTAGTTGAGATTAACCGCGCGCTCTACTGATCGCGAAATTGATCCAGCAGCCCGCACTGATAACTATAGCGTAGAAATCGGAAAACAGGAGCCAGTACCGGCAGGTAAATTGATGAAGGCAGGCGACCTCCTACCAAAGATCGCCAGGCTTCATGCTCCAAGCTCCACGCTCGATAGCATGGGTGAACGAATGATTTCCGTGAATGAACCACTTCTCGGCCAGCGTGAGTCAGAGTACGTCGCAGACTGTGTACGCACGGGCTGGATTTCCTCAGCGGGGCGCTACATTAAAGAGTTTGAGAGCGGGTGGGCTAGTTACTGCAGTCGCCGTTATGGCATTGGCGTCAGTAATGGGACGGCTGCTTTGCAAACGGCGGTGGCGTGTCTAGGGCTAAAGCCCGGGGACGAAGTCATTATGCCGACTTTTACGATCATCTCCTGTGCTCTTGCTGTTATTTACAGCGGCGGCGTCCCGGTTTTGGTCGATTGTAAGTCACCGACATGGTGCATGGACGTGGAGCAGGTCAAGGACAAGATCACTGCGAGAACGCGCGCGATTATGCCTGTGCATATATACGGCCATCCGGTGGATATGGATCCGATTTTGGATTTGGCTGAAACGCATGGCCTCGCCGTTATTGAAGATGCGGCAGAAGTTCACGGGGCTGAATATCTGGCTGGACGCGGGACGACTCATCCTGCGTGGCGTCGTTGCGGCAGTTTCGGAACTCTAAGCTGTTTTAGTTTTTATGCCAACAAACTTATCACTACCGGTGAAGGTGGCATGATTCTGACGGATGACCCAAAACTGGCTGACAAGGCTCGTTCTTTCCGGAATCTTTGTTTTCAGACCGATCGACGCTTTCATCACGAGGAACTTGGATTCAATTTTCGCCTGACAAATCTACAGGCAGCGCTTGGTGTTGCGCAGTTGGAACGGATTGAAGAAATTATTGCCCGCAAGCGTTGGATTGGCCAGGAGTACAATCGCCGCCTCGCCGGCATAAAAAACCTGCAGTTGCCGGCGGAAGAACCCTGGGCTCGAAATGTCTATTGGATGTACGGTGTGGTCCTCTCCGAAAAAGCTGGCATGGACACGCCTGCTTTTGCACAGAGGCTAAAAGAACGGGGAATAGAGACTCGGCCTTTTTTCCTGGGATTGCATGAACAGCCCGCTTTTCATCGAAAGGAGCTGTTTGTAGGCGAGCGGCATCCAGTGGCCGAGCGGATTGCGCGTCGCGGTTTGTATCTTCCTTCCGGCCTGGCGTTGACTGAAGAACAAATCGTCACCGTCTGCGACGCGGTCTCCGAGGTGCTTTCGTGAGCGAGATCTTCGGATCCGATTATGCCGACGCTTATGATCTTCTCTACCGGGATAAAGATTACTCCGAGGAGACGCGGTTGATCGACCGCGTAGTGAAATCGTACACAAACGGGCCGGTGCGCCGTGTTTTGGACCTTGGGTGTGGCACGGGAAACCATGTGCTTCCGCTGGTGCAGCTGGGATATGAGGTCGTGGGAGTGGACCGCTCCGCCGGCATGCTCGAGGCGGCGCGTAAAAAAGCCGCCGGCGCGGCGCTTGACGGTAAAGCCACTTTCCACCAGGCAGACATCCGCAGCTTTCAGGTGGAACCGTCCTTCGATGTTGCGTTGATGATGTTTGCGGTGCTCGGTTATCAATTGGAGAACCAGGACGTGCTCGCCGCGCTCGGCACCGCTCGAAAGCACCTGCGGTCGGGTGGCCTTTTCGTCTTCGACGTTTGGTACGGTCCCGCTGTCCTAAGCCAGGGCCCCACCGAGCGCACTAAAGTGATTCCAACGGAGCGCGGGCAAATTCTCCGCGTCGCAACCGGCGAGCTCGACATCGGCCGACATCTCTGCAAGGTCAGTTATCGGCTGTGGAAAATAGAGGACGGGCGTTCAGGGGACCAAACAGAGGAAACCCATGTCGTACGGTATTTTTTTCCCCTGGAGCTAAAACTTTTTCTCGAATCTGCCGGATTTGCTTCGCTCCGGCTGGGGGTATTTCCCGATTTCGATCGTGACCCCGATACGAGCACCTGGAACGTCTTAGGGGTGGCGCGCGCGGTGTGAGTTGGTCCCACTGCGTGTCCAACCCGCTTCAGGGCGCTAAATTTCATCGGAATGTGGCGTTCAATGT
>QHOM01000237.1 GCA_003218785.1 Verrucomicrobiota bacterium | reverse complement strand
GGACCGCAACGGCATTCGCGTTTTAAATCGCCAAAGTATCCGCACGGGCAGGGATTCATCGCGGCGACCAACATGAACTCGGAGGGAAAAGTCACGCTCCCCGCCGCTCGCGAAACGGTGACCTTCCCGTCTTCGATTGGCTGGCGCATCACTTCGAGGGCCGATCTTTTAAACTCAGGCAGTTCATCGAGAAAGAGGACGCCGTTGTGCGCAAGACTGACTTCGCCCGGATTTGGAAATGTGCCGCCGCCGAGCAAACCAATGTCGCTGATGGTATGATGCGGCGCGCGAAACGGCCGCTTGGAAACGAAGGAGCGGTCGCCGCTGAGTAGACCGGCGATGCTGTGAATCTTTGTCGTGTCGATCGCTTCCTCGAGCGATATCGGCGGAATAATGGTGGGAATGCGTTTCGCAAGCATCGATTTGCCCGAACCGGGAGGTCCGACCATCAAGACGTTGTGGCCGCCGCCCACAGCCACTTCGATGGCGCGTTTGACGTGGCCCTGACCTTTCACATCGCTGAAATCGACGTCATAGGTCTGATGCGTGGCAAAAAACCCGGTCAGATCAGCACGAGTGGGTAGAAGCGCAGTTTCGCCGCGCAAAAAAGCAAATGTCTGCCGCAAATTCTGCACGCCGTAGATGTCGATCCTATCGACCATGGCGGCTTCAAGAGCGTTGGCCTCCGGGACAAAGAGCGCGCGCTTGCCGCGGCGCCGCGCTTCCAACGCGACTGGCAGCACACCTTTCACAGCACGCACCGCGCCGTCTAAAGCGAGTTCGCCGACAAAGCTGAAATTCTCGAAAGGCGAACTGTCTAGTTCTTCGGTCACCGCGATCATGCCAAGCGCGATCGGTAAATCGAAGCTTGGCCCTTCTTTTTTGATATCGGCGGGGGCAAGATTGATTGTGGTGCGACCACGCGGCCAATAATAGCCGCTATTTGCGATTGCCGTCGTAACGCGGTCGCGGCTCTCTTTCACCGCAGCGTCTGGCAAGCCAACGATGACAATATTTGGGTCGCCGCCGGCGCCATTAACCTCTATCTCCACTTCGTACGCGTCCACGCCGTAAACTGCCGCGGAATAGATTTTTGCCAGCATCGCCGTTGCAGACTTACAGAAAATCGGAGGTTGGAAAAGCGGCAAATGCCCGCAATGGCGAAGCGCGACTTGCGCTCGCCAAATTGGTTCAATAATTAGGCGGCTCGCTCGGACAAAACACGAAGAATGGCGGGCTGGCGACGGTCACAAAAAAGATTGAACAAGACGCGTCTGGGAGCTGTCGTAAATCCGAATATTTAACGTTGTTAAATACTTTTGGGAATGCTACAACGCGTCATCGGCAAGGCGCTGGCGAATACTATAAACGGTAAGTTGTTGACCCAATCCCCCAATATCATTGATGAAAAAGAGTTATATGGCTGCCGAAGATAGCGATACCGGAATTAAGATTTACCTGCGCGAGATCGGGCAAATCCCGCTTTTGACTCCGGAACAGGAGATCGAGCTGGCCGCGAAGATAAAGAAGGGCGATCGCGAAGCGCGGGCGTTGATGATTCGGTCCAATCTGCGTCTGGTCGTCAAGATCGCGCACGATTACGCAAATCTGGGGCTGCCGCTTCTCGACCTGATCTCAGAGGGAAACATCGGGCTGATGAAGGCGGTCGAACGCTTTGATCCAGCGAAAGGCGGAAAGCTCAGCACGTACGCCGCGTGGTGGATTAAGCAGTCCATTAAGCGAGCACTGGCGAATCAGAGCAAGACGATTCGTCTGCCTGTGCATCTGGTGGACAAGATTTCCAAGATGCGACGGGTTTCCTTGCAAATGAGCGAGGAACTTGGCCGTGAACCGACAGACGAGGAACTTGGCGATGAGATCGGGATCGCGAGCGGGAAAGTGTCCCAGCTCAAGACCGTGTCGATCCGTCCCGCTTCGCTCGATGCGCCAATCAGCGACGATGATTCAACGGAGTTTGGCGAAATCGTCGGCGACGAGGAGGCTCAGACGCCCTTCGAACTGTTGCGCGATAAGAATCTGCGCAATGAAGTCGGTGGGTTGCTTGACGTGCTGGACGACCGCGAGAAGAAAATCATTTTCCAACGCTTCGGGCTGGATGGTGGCAAACCGAAGACTCTCGAGGAAGTCGGAAAGAAATTCGGCGTTACGAGGGAGCGCATCCGGCAGCTGCAGAACATCGCGCTCTCGAAACTCCGCCGCGCTCTAGGCAAAAAGGAGCGTCCGGTTGAGGTGGAATTGCCGGTCGAAGCTTAAGTCGAACACCGGAACATAGACCTCCGGTCTGTGCGCCAAACAGGCATGGTTGCCTGTTTCATCCCGGAAACAACAGGCTGCGAGCCGCGAGCCGCGTTGGGCGCACAGGCAGAATCCTATGTTCCGTTATTTTGCTGTCCGAAGTTGCACCGAATCGATGCGCTCCTCGCCTGCGCGGACATCGCTGATGATCACTAATTGATCGCCCGCGGCGGTCAGTTTGCTAGTCCGCAAAAACTTTTCTGCGGCCTCGATGGTCGCGTTCGGATCCTCGGTGAAGTCGATTTTCACTGGATAAACGCCCCAACAGATCGATAATTGGCGATAAACTTCTTCGCTAGATGTGAAGGCAAATATCGGTGCGTTTTCCGGACGAAGCTTTGAAACGTTTTTTGCCATGGCGCCGTGGCGAGTGAAGACAATAATCTTTGAGTTCGTCAGCGAATTGGCCAAGACCACGGCAGAAGCAACTGTTTTTTGCCTCCGATCCGCGAGGACTGCCGACTCCGCATAACCTGCCCCTCCGCTGCGCTCGATCCGCAAGGCAACGCGATTCAACACTCGGACGCATTCCACTGGGTAGCGCCCCAGGCTCGTTTCACCACTGAGCATGATGGCATCTGCTTGCTCAAAAACCGCATTCGCTACATCGGTGATTTCGGCGCGGGTAGGCAGCGGATTCGTGATCATCGATTCGAGCATTTGCGTTGCGACAATCACCGGTTTGCCCAGCCGAAGACAGGATTTCACAATTCGGCGCTGGATGATCGGCAACTCCTCCATTGGGCATTCGATTCCCAGGTCGCCCCGGGCGATCATGATCGCATCCGCGCCTTCAATCATGTCGCCTATTGCTCGGACGGCGAGCTGA
>QHOM01000236.1 GCA_003218785.1 Verrucomicrobiota bacterium | reverse complement strand
GGCATGACGATATGCGCCGGTACCCCGCGGAGTTTTGCCGCGCGCGCCAGCGCAGCTCCATGATTACCCGACGAATGCGTCGCGACGCCGCGCCGCGCGGTGCGGTCGTCGAGCGCAAAGACAGCGTTGGTCGCCCCACGCGCTTTGAACGCACCAATCTTCTGAAAATTTTCGCACTTAAAAAACAGCGACGCCCCTCTCGCCGCATCCAGGCGCGAACTGGTCAACACCGGCGTGCGATGGATGTACGGACGAATTCGCTCATGCGCGCCGCTGATAGCTTCGAGATCGAGTGACATAGCTACTTTGACCATCCGAAAAAAGCGTCGATGACTCCGAAAGTGTCAATAAATCCGTGGGCAAAAATACAGGCCCAGAGATTCCGGCCCGCGACCATGTAGGCCGTTCCCAAAATTAATCCCGCGAGTCCAGAATCAATGATTCCCGACGGACCCTTATAATAATGGCCGTAGCCAAACAAAATCGACACGAGCACAATCCCAAGCCAGTAAGCTATCGTCGATCTCCCTTCCAATATCGGCTGCACGCGTAAGGAGATATCCTCTATATGCGATTTCTTCACCGAACGCGACAAACGTCCACACGAGTAACAAAGCGAATAATGCAACTTTCACATTTCCAGTGATCTCATTTGCCAAGCCGGGGGCAGTCGGCGCTGGCCAAAAGTGACCGGTAATGGGTTCAACTACGAATTGCCCCAACGTGATTCGCAATGTTGCCGCTGCCAACGCAATTACGAAAATACGAGGCCATGATGAAGGCTGTTTCAATCCCATCGCAGACCAGCGGCCATCGCGCACCCGGATCGACACCAAGCCCAGCACGGACAGAACGATTACTTCGTTCGGCACGATGTGAAAGACATTGTGGCCGATTACGATGAAAGCGCCGAGCAATAGCTCAATCGCGCTCAGCGCACGCGAAACGAAAGGATTGCCAGAAGGAAATGGAATTTGGGCCGAGGACACGAGGAAAGATAATTGCGTAGCTGGCTTTTCGTGTCTGATGCGCCATGCACCTCGAATGGATTCGAAAATTCAAAGCGTTCTGCTCTTAACTTACCGTCGGGCTGTGAAAATGCTCCGGGCGCGGCCCCATGCCGATAAAACGGGCGGGAATTTGTCGCAGAATTGGAAACCATTTCAGCAAGCGAAGCACGAACTGGAGTGAAGTTCCCTTCTCACCGGAGGTTTGGCCCGTGACAACTCGACGATGAATGAAGACCTGCATTCCCTGGATCAGGCGGGTCGGCCATTCGCGGCGCGCCTGCACTTTTCGCAAATCGCCAACCTGAACCGGACCGCGCTGGAGCTTTTTCGCGAGCAAGTTCGCCGTCGCGACTGCATCCTGAATGGCGAGGTTGATTCCAACGCCGCCCGCCGGTGACATGGCATGCGCAGAATCGCCGATGCAAAGCAATCCTTCGCAGCACCAATCGCGCAGGCGATTCACTTGTACGGTTAGTAATTTGATCTTCGACCAGTCGTCCAACTCGGCCACGCGGTCGCGTAAAAAACCGGCGAAGCTGATAATGTCGCTTTGGAATTGCGCCAGTCCGCGCTCTTTGATCTCGTCGAACTGACCTTTGGGAATGACAAAGCCGCCCTGCCAATAATCGCCGCGGTCGATTAACACGAGTAGCTTACCGTGTTGAAAAAAGCCAAACGATTTTTCCGGATCATCCTCTTTTTTTGAGATGCGCATCCAGAGCACATCGATCGGCACGCCGAACTCGCGTTGCTGAAAATCAGCGCGGCCGACCACGCGCGAATCCTCCGTCAACAAATCGACGACTTCTGTTTCCATGTGCAATTGGAACGTTGGAAAGCGTTTGGCATGACTGGAGAGAAAATTCAGGAAATCCCACTGCGGCATGAACGCGATGAATTTGCAACGCGTCGGAAGCTTGGTGAAATCGGCGACTGGCACGGTCTGACCGTTAACCACAGCACGCAATTCTCGCGCTTCCTGATGTGGTTGCTTTAAAAACTCATCTAGCAACCCGAGCTCGTGCATCAGCTCGAGTGTAGATGGGTGAATCGTGTCGCCCCGGAAATCACGGTTGAAATCGGCGTGCTTTTCGACGACGGCGACGGGCACGCCAGCCCGCGCAAGTAAATAACCGGCCATCATCCCCGCCGGTCCGCCACCCACGATCGCGCAACGAGTTTGTAATTTCTCAGACGCGCTCATTGCAACTGAGATTTAACCACGAATGGACACGAATGGACACTAACAAGGAGCACGCAAATTCGTGTTTATTTGTGTGCATTAGTGGTTAGAAATCTGTGTCTGGACTGGCCCGCGTTGTTTGGCATCCGTTTGATGCGTGCAATCGGTGGTTAAACCAATGAAGACTAATAAGCCTCTTTTTCTCGACGAAGAACAAGTTCGCGGGCATCTGCGTATGGCGGATCTCATTCCCGCGATGGAGAAAGCGTTGATCGATTTTTCTGCGGGCAAAGTGACGCAACCCGTCCGTTCGGTCATCAACATCGATCCACCCGGCGGATTCCTGGGTTTGATGCCGGCGCTAACGCCAGATGGGCTCGGCCTGAAAGCAGTGACGTTCTACCCATCGAACGCGGAACGCGGAATCCCAACACACATGGCTACGATTTTTCTTGTCGATCCCGAGACCGGCACGCCGCTGGCAGTGATGGATGGAAGATTGATCACCGAAATGAGGACAGCGGCAGTCTCCGCTGCGGCAACAAAGCTTCTCGCGTCACCTGACGCAAAGGTTCTCGCAATTCTCGGAAGTGGCGTGCAAGCACACAGCCACGCGGAAGCATTGCAACTCGTGAAGAAATTTGAGGAAATCCGCGTGTGGAGTGGGACAATGGCGCACGCGGAGCATTTCGCGAAGGAACATGGCGCAAAATCGATGTCTGCTGAAGAAGCAGTGCGCGACGCGGATGTTGTCGTGACAGCGACAAACTCGAAAACGCCAGTGTTAAAGGGATCGTGGCTTAAACCCGGTTGTCACGTGAACGCAGTCGGTGCGTGTCGACCCGATTGGCGCGAACTCGACGATGAAGCGATCAGCAACGTCCTGTTCGTCGATTCCCGCGAAGCCGCGATGAAAGAATCCGGCGATGTGATTCTTTCCGGCGCGAAGATTTATGCCGAGCTAGGAGAAGTCTTGGCAGGCAAAGTTCCGTCGCGCACAAACGAAATTACCATCTTCAAATCGCTTGGCATGGCGGTAGAAGATATCGCCGCCTCGCTGCTTGTTTATCGATCAGCAATAAAAACAAAGAAATAATCAGGAAAACAGGAAGCCAAGAAAAAAAAGTTCTGACAGGATTAGCAGGATAGATTGGATTGTTGATCCTGTTGCGCCGTCTCAATTCCGCAAAAAAATTCTGCGGTTCATGAATGTCAGGGCGAAGCTTTCTTCGGCGTGGGCGAGGCGACGAGTTTTTGGAAACGCGGATCGCTTCGAAGCGGATCGAACATGGGATCGAGCCGGAGCAGCGCAGGAGTGAGCGGACCCGCAGGAAAACCGCCTGCGTACGGAATCGAGAGCAGTTTCTGTAAGGCGGCGATGGCGCGATCGGGTTCCCCCATCTGCGCCGCCACCCGAGCGAGGATCTCGATTGGAATAGGACCAAACACAGCGTCCTTCTCGATCGGGACGGCGGCCATTGCCTGCTCAGTCAGAGCCAGCGCGGCGGCCTTGTCACCGAGGCCCATATTGGTCAGTGCGAGATCTCCAATGAGGAGATCATTTTCCGGCTGTTCTTTGAGGAAAGATTCCAGTTCGCTGCGCGCCTGTCGCCAACTTTCCTGGGCGGCGCCATGGTCGCCGGCAACTTCTTGCGCCCAGCCTAAGTAAAAGCGCAGTTCCCCATTGCTGACACCCAAGGCTGGATCAGGCTTGGCCAGTATTTCCTTTAGCCGAGGGATGATTTGTGCAGGGCGGCGCTCCAGGATCGCTTGGTAAACGTGTGTTCCCAAGGCGTAGGGGTTGTCGCCGTTCGGATGCAGCGGAGCGAGGAGCGCCGAAGCACGCGGAAGGTCGCCCTCGGCTTGTGCAATAGATGCCTTTAACGCGATGATAGCCACCTCGTCTGGCGTAATATTTAGAATCTGAGCAAGCTTTCGCAACGCTTCGGGGAAACGACGAAGGGCGATATATGAAAGCGCATGCTGGGTGAGCAGGTTACCGTTGCGCAACTGACGTGCTTGCTCAAAATAACGCACTGCGGTGTCGTATTCCTTCAGGCAGCCTAAGTGGTAATATCCCTTGGCCATTAGCGCCTCGCCGAGATTGGGTTGAAGAGTGAGCGCTGTTTCAGCTGCCTGCCGTGCTTCTTCGCGGAGGGCGACCGTTGGTTGAACAGACGTTGAGAGGTAGCCGGACGCATCGACGGATGACAGTAGCGCCCAACTCAGCGCGAACTTCGGGTCCAAGCGCACCGCTTCTCTGAGATATTTCTGTGCGCCAAGGGCGTTGGTGGGTGTGTACGCGGCTTTCAGTGCATAAGCCAGGCCACGCAGGTAGGCATCGTAAGCCTCCGGATTGTCTGTAGGTTTGGCGGCGATGACTTGCTCTTCCTGGCCGGTCAGTTTCGCTCGCAGTTGGTCGGCGATGGCTTTGGCCACCTCACTCTCGACCGAAAAGATGTCGGTCAGTTTGCGATCAAAGGTATCGGCCCAAAGATGGGAATCATTGGCCGCCTTGATCAGCTGCACGTTCACACGCACGGCGTCGCCGCTCTTTTGCACCCTTCCTTCCAGAATGTGGGCGACACCAAGTTGCCTAGCGATCTCGCGCAGGTTTTCCGGCGCGCTGTTATAATGCTGCGTGGATGTCCGAGAAATGACCTTCAGATCGGCGATCTTCGATAAGCGCGTCAGAATCTCGTCCTGGACGCCATCGGCAAAGTAGGCGTTCGCTTTCTCTTCGCTCAAGTTTTCGAATGGAAGCACGGCGATGCTTTTCTGAGAGATCGACTCGCCAGTCTGTTTGTAAAACGGACGTCGCCCAACGATCAGCATTGCAATAACCAGCAGCAGCACCCCGATGATGATGAAGTCGAGGATCCGTCCGGTGGCACGCTGAATCGACCTCGCCTGTGCCGGATGGAGATCTTCCGTCCGCACGATTCCTTCGGGGGTAAATTCGTAAAGCCAGGAGAGTAGCATCGCAATTGGAAATCCGACCGCCAGCGCAATGACAACAAAACGCACTGCCGAATTTGGAATTTCAAAAAATGGGAAGACCTGTGTCGTAAGCTGCGTGAGAAACCACGCGACGACTCCGTAGGCGACCGCTGCGCGATAAACATTGCGCCGCTTCAGCTCGGTCAAAAACTTCGTTGGATTCACTCTGCGCGCATTGACGAAGCGCTCGTCACGGCAGCCCTCTACCTTTATACGCGTGACTTGAAAAGCGCGTGCAACATCCAAGGCGCCCTGAAAGAGTCCGGCGACCTAGATCGACGCGACCAGGTCGAATCGCGGCGTTGGCCAGACTTCTTGCCGCATCCATTTCCTCGCCCTCGACTAGACAGCGGAACACGCGTTAGAATCCACCTGCTCGGCTCAGGCCAGGCTGATCATGAGCAGCGAAATAGACACCCGTAGGGAGGCCGTCGAGGCCGGAACGATTCGGAAAGTGCGGCTCCGGATTCTCCCCTTTCTTTTCTTGCTGTACATCATCTGCTTTCTCGATCGGATCAACATTGGGTTTGCGGCGTTGACGATGAACAAGGAACTGGCGATTACCAGCCAGCAGTTCGGTCTGGTCGCCGGGATCTTCTTTTTTGGCTACTTACTCTTTGGAGTTCCTAGCAACCTGCTGCTGCACAAAGTTGGCGCCCGCATCTGGATTGCATGCATTCTGATTACCTGGGGAATCGTGGCCATGCTGACCGGCTTTGCCCACAACGTGCATCAGCTGTACGTCGTGCGTTTCCTACTGGGGCTGGCAGAAGCGGGGTATTACCCTGGAATCGTCCTATATCTGACCTATTGGTTTCGCCAGAAGGAACAGGCACAGGCGATTGCCCTCTTCCTGACGGGCTTGCCCGTGGCCAGCATCCTTGGGGCTCCGGTTTCTGGGGTCATTCTGGATCATGTGCACTGGCTGGGTGTGAGCAGTTGGCGGTGGTTGCTCATTCTGGAAGGACTCCCGGCGGTGGCCTGCGGTGTGCTCACCTACTTCTTGCTCCCCAGCCGCCCGGCAGAGGCCAAGTTTCTCGCGCGGGACGGAAAAGACTGGATTATCGCGGAACTTGCGCGTGAGCATGAGAAAAAGTTAGGAGAACACCAGGTTTCGGTGGCACAGATATTCACCCACTTGAGAGTTTGGCATCTGGCCTCGATCCAGTTCACGTTCCTCATCGGTTTGTATTCCCTGAGCTTCTGGATGCCCCTGGTGATCAAATCGCTGTCCAGCCATTACTCCAACACGGGGGTTGGCTTCCTGGCGGTGCTTCCTCAACTTGCTGGTTTGACAGCGATGGTTCTGGTTTCCCGTAGTTCCGATCAGCGTCTGGAGCGGCGTTATCATGCAGCGATCGCAGCGTTGGCCGGAGGAATAGGCTGGCTCTTGTTAGGCACGACGACCTCGCCTGTTGTATCCATTTTTCTGTTGTCTCTTGTGGCTGCGGGCATCTACAGCATGTTTGGCCCTTTTTGGTCTTTGCCCAGCGAGTTCCTGACGGGATATGCAGCTGCCTCGGGAATTGCCTTCATCAACTCCATGGGAAATCTTGCCGGTTTTGCAGGGCCTTACGCCGTCGGCCTGATCAAAGACAAGACGGGCAGCCTTCATTGGGGTTTTGTCTTTGTTGGAATCTCCATGCTGGCGTCGACGATGTTCTTGATCCTACTTCCGAAAACGGCGCGTGTCCGTACAGGCTGACCATGGGCAACCAAACAGACACCGTTGCGGTATCCATCGAAGCAAGAACGATTCGGAAAGTGCGAATCAGAATTCTCCCGTTCATCTTGCTTCTCTACATTGTTTCGTTTCTTGATCGCATCAACATTGGGTTTGCCGCATTGACCATGAACGAGGAGCTTTCGTTGTGATATTTTGCAACTGAATTATAGCTGGGCGGCATACGCGCATTCGTTGTGTGATGAGCTATACCATCGACGAACGAAATCTTGAGAGACAGCGCCTGCTAGCGCGGGTGCTTGAGCCGCTTACAAAGCGTCTTCTCGACGCGCTGCGATTACGACCGGATAGCCGTTGCCTTGATATTGGCTGCGGCATTGGCGAGACAACGCGGTTGATTGCGAGATACCTTGGTCCGCACGGCGAGTGCACGGGAATTGACCAAGATGGCGCG
>QHOM01000024.1:25724-28021 GCA_003218785.1 Verrucomicrobiota bacterium | reverse complement strand
TAGGCGTAGGACTGATCGCAATTCTCAATATCGGCCTGAGACTGATTGGGTAGCCTATGCTGAAGTTGTGGAGGCGCTTGTGCCAAGCGCCTGATATTTTAGTCTCAGCGTTTGACACAAACGCCGCTACAACATGCATTTTTTTCGTTATCGCAACGGACATCTGTATTGCGAAGACGTCGATCTTGCGCGCGTCGCAGAGGAGTTCGATACTCCGACTTTTGTTTACAGCGCGGGAACAATTCTCGATCACTACACACGCCTGGATGCGGCGCTCGCGCCGCTGGATCACCTGATTTGTTACGCAGTCAAAGCAAACACCAATCGCTCGATCCTGAAGTTGTTCGTCGATGCAAGCGCCGGTTTCGACATCGTTTCGGGCGGCGAACTCTATCGGGTGCTCGCGGCAGGTGGCGACCCGGCCAAATGTACATTCGCCGGCGTCGGCAAGTCGCGAGAAGAAATCGAATATGCGCTTGAGCAGCGCGTTTACAGCTTCAACGTCGAGAGTGAAGCGGAACTGGAATACATCGATAAAATCGCTGGCGTGAAGAACGCGCGCGCCCCGATTGCGTTACGGGTGAACCCGGACGTCGATCCTCACACGCACGAGTACATCTCTACCGGCTCGCACGAAAACAAGTTTGGAATCGCGCTCACTGATGCGCCGGCGATTTACGAGCGAGCCGCCAAAATGTGCAACGTCGAGATTATCGGCGTCCAGATGCACATTGGCTCGCAGATTACTCAGGCCGCGCCGTTCGAGAATGCGATCAGGAAAGTGGCGCCAGTCGTGCGCGAGCTGAAATCAAAATACCGAATCAAGTTCTTCAGCATTGGTGGTGGTATGGGAATCGTTTACCGGTGCGCACTCGAGAGTGGATCCGGCAAATGGTGGCACGACCGCGGCGGCGAATCATCCGCGTTCAGCGTCCGCGATTACGCGGAGGCAATTGTGCCACCGTTGCGCGCGTTGGGCATTCGAATCCTGGTTGAGCCTGGTCGTTTTCTTGTCGGCAACGGCGGCGTGTTGCTCACACGCGTGCGTTACGTCAAAAAGTCGAGCGCGAAGAAATTCGCCATTGTCGATGCCGGCATGAACGAGCTGATTCGGCCTGCCCTCTACCACAGCTATCACGAGATTGTGCCGGTGGAAGAACCGTGGACGAGAACGATTACGAGCATGAGCAGGAGCAAGAGCAAGAATACGGAGAAGATCGACATTGTCGGGCCGGTATGCGAATCAGGCGATTTCTTTGCGTTGGATCGGGAAATGCCGGAACTCCATGAAGGCGATCTGCTCGCCATTATGAGCGCTGGCGCATACGGATTTGTGATGGCTTCAAACTACAATTCGCGCCCACTGCCGGCGGAAACGCTCGTTCGTGGCGACAAACTTGCGCTGATTCGCAAACGACAGACGTGGGAGGATCTGGTGTGCGGAGAAGTTGACAGTGCTTGGTAGAAATCCTGCGGTCGCGGGAGGCGGTCCCAAGATGCCGATTCTCGGCGCGCAAGGCGACCGCGCCCTACCACTTGCAGATTTTCGACTCCCGCATAAATAGTCCTCTCGCCAGTCATGATGAAACGTCTCTTGCTCGTTTATTTTTTGGCCATATTTGCGCTTGGCGCGAAGGCTGCGTCGCCGGCGTCAGGCGAATATATCATTCTTGTTGGCGGCCCATCCATGTATCAATGGGAAAAGTACAAGGCTTATCCGCATGATCATTGGTGGGCGAACTTTGTTCGCGCGGCGCGTCTGCGTACGGAACAATTGCGTACCGAGCTTGGACCTGACGCAAAGATCACGTGGCTCGTTTACAGGCAGGGTTATGAGGACCGCGCTAAACAGGAACACCAGGATTTGATCAGCCTGATCGGTTCCGTGCGTGACAAACTGAGTCTCAACCTCGTCTGGTTTGGCCCAGGCTCCGCGGTGATTAACTATCTAAACAACGGCCAGCCGCGAGATCAGCTGAAGGTCATCGGATTTGAATATTTCGGTCACTCCAACCGGGCGTGTTTCATGTTCGACTACAGCAACAACATCGACAGCGCGTGCAAATCCTGGCTACACGATAGCGAACTGACGAAAATCAATCGCCATGTTTTCGCCCGTCACGCCTACGTCAAGAGTTGGGGCTGCCATACCGGCGAGGAAATGTCGAAGAAATGGTACGCCGCGACCGGCACCCACATGATTGGCGCCGTTGGCAAAACTCAGTTCATGATGGAAGAACTGCCGATTCTCATTTCCGAAGACGGCAAGTGGGTCAACTAAATTTCGGATTTCGGAT